>DATAGA010000602.1:0-2814 GCA_036257215.1 Myxococcota bacterium | reverse complement strand
CTAGGGCTTCCAGTCGCCGCCGCGGCGCTTCCAGGGGTTGTCGCCGGCGTGGGCGGGGATCGCGATGCGCGCGGCGCACTCGGTGCAGAGGCGATCCCCCACCGCGAGCGTCACCTTCACGTCGACGAAGGCGCAGCCGGTCTCGTCGCGCTCGGCGCGCTCGACCGCTCCCCTGAACACCATGCGGTCGCCGGGGAAGACCGAGTCGCGCATGCGGAACTTCATGCGGCCGAGGCGGCCGCCGGGACCGGTCCAGTCGGTGAGGTAGCGCTCGAACCAGGCGGCCTGGTTGGGCGTGTTGAGGAAGATGTCGGGCACGCCGTTGCGCTGCTGCGCGAAGTCCTTGTCGTGGTGCATCGGGCGCCAGTCGCGGCTCGCGAGCGCGCCGAGGACGACCGTCGTGGCGCTGACGTCCACCGCCAGCTCGGGCAGCGCCTCGCCGGCGCGCACCTGGTCGAGCGTCAACGTGCGTTCCGCGCTCACGCGGGCCTCCGGTAGCCGAAGCCGGTGTAGGTCTCGGTCCCGACGGATTCGCCCTTCTGGTTGACGTACTCGACGTCGATCACCCAGAAACGCCCCGTCCCGAGCTTCGTCGTCTTCGGCTCGGAGACCGAGCGCAGCACCTGCCAGGTGCGCAGCCGGTCGCCCGGACGCACGGGCTCGTGGAACACGATCGTGTTGTCGGTCATGACCGCCTCGGGCAGGCCGAGCTTCTCCTTCAGGTCGAAGTGGACCTGCAGGGGCTGCGCGGTGCCCGGACGGTCGGGCGCCCAGAAGTGGGGGCGGAACCAGACCGAGATCATGGTCGGCGGCGCGGTCCAGCCGCCCGTCCACTCGCGCGCGGCCTTCTCGTCCCAGTAGAGCGGGTTGCCGTTCTCGACCGAGGCGCAGGTCGTGAAGACGTAGCCGCGCTCGACGTCGAACTCGCCTTCCTGCTCGTAGCGCTTCTGACCGAGCCAGCCGCGCACCTCGGCGGGAAGCTCGTCGCCCTGCGGCTCGCTCACGCGATCACTCCTTCGCGGCGCAGCGCCGCGAGCTCCGCCGGCGTGTAGCCGGCGGCGGCGAGCAGCGCGTCGGTGTCGGTCTCGCCCCCGTCGCGCAGCGCGACGGGGGTCGCGACGGGTCCGGCGCCGGCGAGCACCGGGCCGAGCTGGCGGAAGCGGCCCGCGCGCGGATGCTCGGCCTCGACGACGGCGCCGCGCGCGGTGAAGTGCGGGTCCCGCGCGAGCTCGTCCACGGCCAGGACCGGCGCGACGCAGGTGTCCGCGGCCGACAGCTTCGCCACCCACTCGTCGCGGTCGCGCTGCACGAGCGCGCGCGCGAGCGCGCTGCGCAGCGCCGGCTGCGCGGCGTCCTCGAGCTGGCGCTCGAGAAACGCCTCGAGCCCGAGTGCGCGACACAGGTTGGCGTAGAAGGCCGGCTCGATCGCCGCGACCGACAGCCAGCGCCCGTCGCGGCAGCGGTAGACGCCATAGCAGGCGTAGCGGCCGGTGAGCAGGTCGTGGCCGGGGCCGACGTCCGCCCCGGTCGCGAGGTGCTCGTCGATAACGAGCGCCATCAGCGAGAGCACGCCGTCCGCGACCGCGACGTCGAGCGTCGCGCCTTCGCCGGTCGCCGCCCGCCGCACGAGCGCCGCGAGCACCGCGATCGCCGCGTGCATGCCCCCCGCCGCGCCATCGGCGATCGTGGCCCCGGGGAGCGGCGGCGCGCCGTCGTCTCCCGGCGTACTGCAGGCCAGGAAACCGCCGAGGGCGAGGTAGTTGAGGTCGTGGCCGGCCCAGCCCGCCGCGGGTCCCTCCTGACCGTAGCCGGAGGTCGAGCAGTAGACGACCCGGGGGTTCGCGCGCCGCACGTCGTCGGGCCCGATCCCGAGCCGCGCGGCGACGCCGGGCCGGAAGCTCTCCACCACGACGTCCGCGCTCTGCGCGAGGCGCAGGAACGCGGCCTTCCCCGCCGGCGCCTTCAGGTCGAGGCGCACTCGCTTCGTGCCGCGGCCGCCCGCGTAGGCGAAGAAGGAGGGCTCGATCTGGACCCCGCTCCGCTTCGGCGGCGCGCCCACCTTCACGACCGCCGCGCCGTAGTCGGCGAGGATGCGCGTGCAACGCGACGCGGGCCCAACGGTCGAGAGGTCGAGCACGGTGACGCCGGCGAGGGCGGGCGGCGCGGCGGGGTCGGACGCCATCGGCCTAGAAGTTCTTCGGCAGGCCGAGCTTCCGGCGCGCGATGATGTTCTTCTGGATCTCGGACGCGCCGCCGCCGATCGTGTCGATCACGGAGTAGCGGTAGGTCATCTCCGGCCGGCCGCGCAGCGGCGCCGTCCCGGTGTAGACGCGCAGCTGCGCGCCCGGGCCGCACACGTCGACCATCGCGTTCGCGACGCGCTGCGAGAGCCCCGTCGCGTAGAGCTTGTACTCCGACGCCTCGACGGTCGGCGGCTTCTTGCCCACGCCCGACGCCGCGTCGACGAAGCGCAGGCCGAGCACGCGCGCGACCTCGCACTGCGTCGCGAGCTGGGCGACGCGCTGGCGGACGAGCGGGTCCTCGCGCAGGAGCCGCCCGTCCCGCCGCTCGCTCCGCACGTAGTCGACCAGCTCGCCGAACTTCTGCTCGATCGGCGAGAACGTGAACATCGTGAAGCGTTCGAGGTCGAGCGCCTCCGAGATGTACTGGAACCCGCTGCCGCGCTCCCCGACCAGGTACTCGTCCGGCACGAAGACGTCGTCGAAGAACACCTCGTTCGTGCGCTCGTCGCCGATCGTCCAGGTGGCGCGCACCTCGAGCCCCGGATGGTCCATCGGCACGAGGAAGAGGCTG
>DATAGA010000595.1:0-3027 GCA_036257215.1 Myxococcota bacterium | reverse complement strand
CTCGCGCAGGAAGCCGAGCGTCTCGGCTACGACTCCGTGTGGACGGCCGAGGCCTGGGGCTCCGACGCGTTCACGCCGCTCGCCTGGATCGGCGCCCACACCTCGCGCATCCAGCTCGGCACCGCCGTCGTGCAGCTCTCGGCGCGCACCCCGGCCGCGACCGCGATGCACGCGCTCACGCTCGATCACCTGACGAATGGGCGCCTGAAGCTCGGGCTCGGCGTGTCGGGGCCGCAGGTCGTCGAGGGTTGGTACGGCCAGCCGTTCTCGAAGCCGCTCGCGCGGACGCGCGAGTACGTCTCGATCATCCGCCAGGTGCTCGCGCGCGAGGCGCCCGTCTCGAGCCCCGGGCCGCACTACCCCCTGCCCTATACGGGGCCGGGCGCGTGGGGGCTCGGCAAGCCGCTGCGCCCGATCACGCATCCGCTGCGCGCCGACGTCCCGATCCTCCTCGGCGCCGAGGGCCCGAAGAACGTCGCGCTCGCGGCCGAGATCGCGGACGGCTGGCTGCCGCTCTACTACTCGCCGTTTCGCCCCGAGGTGTACGCGGACTCCATCGCGCACCGAAAGCCCGGCTTCGAGATCGCAGTCGGCGTGCACGTGAACGCAACCGACGACGTCGCGGCGGGCCTCGCGCCGGTGAAGGCGATGCTCGGCTTCTACATCGGCGGCATGGGCGCCAAGGACCGCAACTTCCACAAGGAGCTCATGGCGCGCATGGGCTACGCGGCCGAGGCCGAGAAGATCCAGGAGCTGTTCTTCCGGGGCGATCGGGGCGGCGCCATCGCGGCCGTGCCCGACGCGTTCGCGGACGAGATCGCCCTCGTCGGGCCCAAGGAGCGCATCCGCGAGCGGCTGCAGGCGTTCGACGCCACGCCGGTCACGACGCTGCTCGTCTTCGCGCCCGACGCCGACAAGCTGCGCCAGGTCGCCGAGCTCGTGCTCGACCGCTGAGCCGGCCCGCCGCAGGAGGAGCCGCGCGCGATGGAGCCGGGGGCCGTACCGCAGGGCGAGTTGGCGCAGGCCCGCGCGCTGCCGCCGGGCTGGTACGTGGACCCGGCCGTGTACGCGCGCGAGCGCGAGCGCGTCTTCGCGCGCGAGTGGCTGCTGTTCGGCTGCGAGGGCCAGCTGCCGGCGCCCGGCGACGCGCTCGCGGACACCGTCGCGGGCTGGCCGCTCTTCGTCGTGCGCGGCCCGGACGGGGCGCTGCGCGGCTTCCACAACGTCTGCCGCCACCGGGCCGGGCCGCTCGTCTGGGAGGGCAGGGAGCGCTGCCGCGTGCTGCGCTGCAAGTACCACGGCTGGGTGTACGACTGGGGCGGCCGGCTCACGAGCGCGCCCGACTTCGGCGAAGCGGCCGACTTCGACCCGCGCGAGATCGCGCTCGCGCCGCTGCGCGTCGAGACGTGGCGCGGCTTCGTGTTCGTGAGCCTCGACCCCGGGGCGCCGCCGCTCGCAGAGGCGATCGCGCCGTTCGCGCGCGCCGCCGCGGCGGTCGACTTCGAATCGGCGCGCTTCGAGGCGAGCGCGAGCCATGTGCTCGCGTGCAACTGGAAGACCTACGTCGAGAACTACCTCGAGGGCTACCACGTGCCCTACCTGCACCCGGCGCTCCACAAGGAGGTCGACTCGAAGGGCTACCGCGTCGAGGTGGGCGACGGCTACGCGCTCCACCACGCGCCCCCGCGCCCGAGCGTCGCCGCGCCGGTCTACGAGGGCTTCTGGGCGTGGCTGGCGCCGAGCGTCGCCTTCAACGTGTACGGCGCGGGCGTGAGCGTCGAGCGCGTCGTGCCGACGGGCCCAGAGACGCTCCGGCTCGAGTACCTCTTCCTCTTCCGCGAGGGCGCGAGCGAGGCCGAACGCGAGGCCGCGCGCGCGATGTGCCGGCAGGTCACCGCGGAGGACCAGGCGATCTGCGAAGCCGTGCAGCGCAACCTGCGCGCCGGTGTGTACGAGGCGGGACGCCTCTCGCCGCGCCACGAGAACGGCGTCTTCGCCTTCCAGCAGCGCCTTCGCGCCGCGCTGGGCGCCTAGCTCGGCGTCCGTCTCCTACCGGACGCGCTCGCGCAGGAAGCGGGCGGCGGACTCGAGGGCGGCGGCGCCTTCGGGCAGGACGTTCGCCTGCAGCTGGAAGTCGTGGAACATCTCGGGGTACTCCTCGAGCACGACGCCGACACCCGCCGCGCGAGCCTGCGCCGCGAAGCGCTGCACCTGGTCGTAGAGCAGCTCGGCGCCGCCGACCTGGACGAGGCACGGCGGCAGCCCTTCGAGCTTCGCGGCCGTGAGCGTGAGGCGCGGGTCGCTCGCGGCGCCGCCGGTCGCGCGCACCCAGCCGACGAGGAGCTCGCGGTCGCCGAAGTCGGCGTCGGCGTTGCGCTCCATGCTGCCGCCCTCCGCGTAGGGCTCGGTCCACGGGCAGAAGAGGAGCGCCGCAGCCGGGAGCGGGTCGCCCGCGTCGCGCAGCGCGCACAGCGTCGCGACGCAGAGGGCCCCGCCCGCGGAGTCGCCGCCGAGCGCGAGGCGCGCCGCGCCGGTCTCCGCGAGCAGCGCCCGCGCCGCCGCAAGCGCGTCGTCCTGCTGCGCAGGGAAGGGATGCTCCGGCGCGAGGCGGTAGTCGACGGCCACGACGCGCGCGCGCCCGTGCACGGCGAGGCGGGCGAGCAGGTCGCGGTAGCTCGCCGCCGACCCGATCACGTAGCCGCCGCCGTGGAGGTAGAGGAGCGTCCGCTCCGCCGCACCGTTGCGCGGCGCACACGCCAGGCCCGGAAGACCCGCGACCCGCACCGGCTCGAAGACGACGTCCGCGGCGTGGGCGACGCGCACGGGCAGCGCGGCCTGCGCGTCGCGCAGCCACGCGATGCCCTTGCGCTTCGAGCGCAGCACCGTGTGGCGCATGATCGCCGCCGCGAGCTCCGTCCGCGCGCTCCAGCCCGGTCGCAGCGGACCGCGCGCCGCGCGCCGCACGAGCGTCGCGAGCGCAACCGCGGCGCTGCGCGCGACGAGATCGGCGACGCCGAGCGGACCCAC
>DATAGA010000564.1:0-5680 GCA_036257215.1 Myxococcota bacterium | reverse complement strand
ACCGGCCGCGTTCGGCGACTTCCACGTCGTCTACTACCCGTAGGCGGCCGCCGGGAAGCACGGGAATGCGCGTCGCGCTCGCACAGATCAACCCGACCGTCGGCGACCTGCGCGGCAACCGCGGGCGGGTCGAGGAGGCGGCGCGCAAGGCCGAGGCCGCGGGCGCGCGGCTCGTCGTGTTCCCCGAGCTGGTCCTGACGGGGTACCCGCCGATGGACCTGCTCGAGCGCGACGGCTTCGTGCGCGACCAGCTGCGCGAGCTCGAGGCGCTCGGGGCGGCGTCGCGGGGGATCGCGATCGCGCTCGGCGCGGTGCTGCCGGTGACGCCACGGGGGTCGAAGCACCTCGCGAACGCCGCGGTGCTGCTGCGCGGCGGGGCGCGGGTCGCCGAGCAGGCGAAGACCCTGCTCCCGACCTACGACGTCTTCGACGAGAATCGCTACTTCGTGCCGGCGGCGGAGCGCCGCGTCGCGCCGGCGGGCGAGGACGTGCCCGCGCTCGGGCTCACGGTCTGCGAGGACGCCTGGACCGAGGTCATGGGGTACGAGGTCGACCCGACGGGCGAGCTCGCGCGCCAGGGCGCGGCGCTGTGCGTCAACGTGTCGGCCTCGCCGTTCCACGTGGGCAAGGCCGCGCAGCGACGCGAGATGGTGTCGGCGCTCGCGGCGCGCCACGGCGTCCCGGTCCTCTTCTGCAACCAGGTCGGCGGCAACGACGAGCTCGTGTTCGACGGCGCCTCCTTCGCGGTCGACCGGGGCGGGCGCGTCGTCGCGTCGCTGCCGCACTTCGAGACGGCGCTCGAGGTGTTCGAGCTCGAGAGCGGCGGCGTCCAGGAGCCCGACCCCGAGCGCGTCGCGCAGCTCGAGGGCGGCCTCGTGCTCGGGATCCGCGACTACTTCCGCAAGCAGGACCTCCCGCCCGGCGCCGTGATCGGGCTGTCCGGCGGGGTCGACTCGGCGGTGACGGCGCACCTCGCGGTCGAGGCGCTCGGCCGCGAGGCCGTCACCGGGCTCGCGATGCCCGGCCCGTTCTCGTCGTCCCACAGCCTCGAAGACGCGCTCGCGCTCGGCCGCACCCTCGGCATCGCCGTGCGCGTCGCCGACATCCGGCCGATCTACGAGGCCTACCTCGCGGCGTTCCGGGCGCTCTTCGGGGCGCGCGACGACTACGGGCTCGCGCAGCAGAACGTGCAGTCGCGCATCCGGGGCGCGCTGCTGATGGCGGCGTCGAACGCCGAGAACCGGCTCGTGCTCGCCACCGGCAACAAGAGCGAGCTCTCGGTCGGCTACTGCACGCTCTACGGCGACACCGTCGGCGGGCTCGCGGTCCTCGGCGACGTCTACAAGGGCGACGTCTACGCGCTCGCGCGGCACGCCAACCGCGAGCGCGAGCGCATCCCGGCGCGCACGATCGCGAAGCCGCCCTCGGCGGAGCTGGCGCCCGACCAGCTCGACAGCGACGACCTGCCGCCCTACGACGTCCTCGACGCGGTGCTGCGCCAGGCGATCGAGGGCGAGCGCGGCGCCGCGAGCCTCGAGCCGCCGCCCGGCGCGACCCGCGAGACCGCGCTCGGCATCCTGCGCCGCCTCGACCGCAACGAGTACAAGCGGCGCCAGTCCCCGCTCGTGCTGCGCGTGTCGACGAAGGCGTTCGGCAGCGGACGACGGCTGCCGATCGTGCACCGCTACCCGAGCTAGCCCGGGGAGGCCTCCGTCCCCACCGAGCGGACGTGCTCGGCGCGCGCGCCGCGCGGGCCTTCCTGGATCACGTACTCGACGGCGTCGCCCTCGGACAGGGCGTCGTAGTCCGCGCCGTTGAGGCCGGAGCGGTGGAAGAACACCTCCTTCCCGTCCTCTCCGCGGATGAATCCGAAGCCGCGGTCGCGCACCATCTTCTTGATGCGGCCCTTGGAGCGCGGGCCCGTCGGCGCCACGGTGGGCCCACCGGTGCGCTTTCCGCGGCGCGCCCCGCCCTTGCCGCGGCCGCGCTCGCTGTAGCGGTCACCGAGCACGAACTCCTGGCAGAAGAGCGCCGTCGGGACGACGAGATCCTGCATGCCCGGGGTCTCGGGCGAGAGCAGCACCTCGTCCTCGCCCACCTCCACGACGCTGTAACGCAGCTTCGTGTTCTTGTGGATGCACTGGACACCGGATTCGATCTGGTCGAGGGTGAGCATGCGACACCTCGAGCGACGCTGGTCGCGGGGAAGCGCGGGAGATGGAATGCGGGGGGCCGAGGCTGGAAGCGCGTCGGTCCGCCGGCGTGAGCCCGGTAGGGTAGCAGCTCGGGGGGCTGCCGCCAGAAGCGGCACGGCGCTCGTCGCGCTCGCCCTCGCCCTCGCGTGCGCCGGTCCGCCGCGCGACGCGCGCTCGAGCGACCCGGCGGCAGCGCAGGCGGCGACCCCGCCGGCGCTGCGCGTGGGGACGAGCGGCGACTACGCGCCGTTCTCGGAGGCCGACGCGCGCGCGCCCGACGGGCTCGACGGCTTCGACGTCGAGCTCGTGCGCCGCTTCGCCGCGGAGCGCGGCGTGCGCGTCGAGTGGGTGCGCTTCCGCTGGCCCGACCTCGCGGCGGACCTGCGCGCGGGCCGCTTCGACGTCGCGGTGGGCGGTGTGACGGTGCGCCCCGAGCGCAGCGCGATCGGCCGCTTCACGCGGCCGCTCGCCGAGGCGGGCGCGGTGCTGATCGTCGGACTCGCGACGGCCCCCCCGCAGTGCCGGGCCCGTGCGGATTCCGCGCGGAGCGCGGCGCCCGCGGACCCCGCTCAGCCGGACGCCGACGCACTCGACGCCCTCGCGGCGTGCGGGGAGCGCCTCCGCGTCGCGGTGAACGCCGGGGGCCACCTCGAGCGCGTAGCGCGGGCGCGCTTCCCCGCCGCGCGGCTGCGCGCGGTGCCGGACAACGCGTCGGTGCCGGGCCTCCTCGCGCGCGGCGAGGTCGACGCGGTCGTGAGCGACGCGGTCGAGGCGCGCCGCTGGCTGGCCGCCGTGCCTGGCGGGCGCGTGCTCGGCCCGGTCACGCGCGACCGCAAGGCCTGGTGGGTGCGCGCCGACCGGCCCGAGCTCGCCGCGACGCTCGACGCCTGGCTCGCCGCCCGCGAGGCGGACGGGACGCTCGCGCGCCTGCGCGCCGAGCGCCTCGGAGCTCCGCGCGCGAGAGAGACGGCCGCGCCGCTCGCCGCGCTCGCCTCGGCGCTGCGCGAGCGGCTCGAGCTCGCGCCTCTCGTCGCGGAGGCGAAGCGCGCAGCGGGCGCTCCCGTCGAGGACCCGGCGCGCGAGGCCGGTGTGCTGGACCACGCCGTCGCTGCCGCCCGCGCCGCCGCCGCGCGCCGGCGCCTCGCCCCGATCGACGCGGAGCGCGTGCGCGCGCTCTTCCTCGTCCAGATCGAGGCGGGCAAGGCGATCCAGGCGGCGACGCTCGCGGGGCCTCCCGCACCGGGGCCGCGCTTCGACCTCGCCGGCGAGCTGCGTCCGGCCCTGACCGACCTCGGCGAGCGCATCGCGGCGCTGTTCGTGGAGCTCCCCGCCGGCGTCGACGCAGCGGCGGCGCGACGCGCCGCCGACGACGCGCTCGACCACCCCGCCGTGGACCCGGCGCTGCGCGCCGCCCTCGCAGCGCTCCTCCGAGCCGGCGCCTTCGCGGAGCGCCTCGCGGCGATGGGCCCCGGCCCGTCAAGGAGCGAGGCCGAGCTCGCGCAGGAGCGCGGCGCGGTGCTCGTCGAGCGCCGGCGCCGCCGGGCGCTCGGCCGGGTCGGGCGCGCCGGCGAGCTTGATGGGATTCCCGGCCATCGGGGCGCCGCCGGAGCGGATCACCATGTTGCGCGCGACGACCTGCGGGTCGCGCAGCACCTGCGCAACGTCCTGGAGCGGCCCGCACGGGACCCCGGCGGCTTCGAGGCGCGCGAGCCAGTCGGCGACGGGCCGGGCGGCGAGCGCTGCCTCGAGCGCCGCGTGCAGCGCGTCCACGTCCGCCACGCGCCCTGCGTTCGTCGCGAAGCGCGGGTCGACGGCGACGGCGGGGCAGCCGAGCACGTCGCACAGGCGCGCGAAGAGGCCGTCGTTGCCCGCCGCGACGACGAGGTACCCGTCCGCGGCGCGCAGCGCCGCGAAGGGGGCGATCGCCGGGTGGCGGTTGCCGAGCGGACCCGGCACCTCGCCCGTGGCGGCGTAGCGCGCGATCGCGTTCTCGAGGATCGCGACCTGTGCGTCGAGCATGGCGACGTCGACCTTCGTCCCGCGGCCGGTCGCCGCGCGCTGGTGCAGCGCGGCGCCGATCCCGATCGCGGTGAAGAGGCCCGCCGCGATGTCGCCGATCGAGGTGCCGACGCGCGTCGGCGGCCCTCCGGGGTGCCCCGTGAGGCTCATGAGGCCGCCCATCGCCGGCACGATGACGTCGTAGGCCGGCCGCCGCGCGTGCGGGCCGTCGTGGCCGAAGCCCGAGGTCGCCGCGTAGACCAGACGGGGATGGCGCTCGCGCAGCGCGTCCCAGCCGTAGCCGAGCTTCTCCATCGTCCCGGGCCGGAAGTTCTCGACGAGGACGTCGGCGCGCGCGAGCAGAGCCTCGAACACGCGCCGGTCCGCCGCGTCCCGCAGGTCGAGCGCGATGCTCTCCTTGCCGCGGTTCACCGAGGCGAAGTACGCCGAGCGGCCGCCGGTGAACGGCGGGATCGCGCGGGCGTCGTCGCCGTGGCCGGGCCGCTCCACCTTCACGACGCGCGCGCCGAGGTCGGCGAGCACCATCGTGCAGAACGGCCCCGCGAGCACGCGGGTGAGGTCGACGACGAAGAGGCCGGCGAAGGGACCCGCCGGGGCGGCGGCCGCGCTCACCTCCCGGCGCTCCGAGGCGCGCGGCTCAGCGGAGCTTCTTGAGCTGCCAGGCGAGCGCGTCGCGTCGGAGGTCGCTGTAGACCACTCCGCTCGCCTCGCCCTTCGCCGCGCTCGCGCGCGCGGGCTTCGCCGCCGCGCGCGACGCGCCCTTCTTCGCGGGCTTCCCCGCGCCCGCCCTGGCCGACTTGCCCGACTTTCTGGCCTTCTTGGCCGCCATGCTGCGCTGCTCCTCGATGTGGGCGGACGAAGCTAGCGGCTGGCGTCGCCAGCGGCGATAGGAGCCTAGTAGTACGTGCAGCGCGAGCGGTGGCGCGGCACCGCCTTGATCTCGGGCGCCTGCCCCCGCGCCCAGAGCAGCTGGTCGAGCGCGCGGGGCGGGGCGGCGTAGCCGCGCCGCGCGCAGGCTGCGGCGAGCCGCTCGACGGCGTGCAGCGCCACCGCCCGGATCTCGACCTCCTCGGGGCTGCCGCAGACGAGCAGCTCCTCGCGCTCGATGCGCTCCGCGAGCGCGGGGGCGTAGCGCAGCACGCCCTTCATGCGCAGCACGTGGGGCACGAGGTTGTCGGCGAAGAGCGTGAGCGCGTCGAGGTCCCGGAACGCGCCGAGCCCTCGGCCCTCGAAGGCGAGCGCGAGGTCGGCGCACGTGATCTGGGCGCGCTTGTAGAAGGGCACGACGAGCTCGTCGTAGCGCGCGACGTCGCGGTAGAACGGCATGGCGGCGAGCTCCCGCACGAGGCGCTCGGCGGACCCGCCCGCGGCCTCGATCGGCCCCTCGAAGCGGCCGCCGTGGCACTCGAGCAGGAAGCGGCCGAGGTCGCGCAGCGCGCGCGCGAAGAGCTCCATCAGCTCGCGCG
>DATAGA010000526.1:0-2361 GCA_036257215.1 Myxococcota bacterium | reverse complement strand
GTGACGACGACGACCGTCACGCACGCGACGCCGGCCGCCTGCTACGCGCACTCTCCCGATCGCAGCTGGGAGAACGATGCGGCCCTCACGGCCGAGGCGCGCGCGGCCGGGTTCCGCGACCTCGCGCGCCAGCTCGTCGAGCTCCCGAACGGGGACGGGATCGAGGTCGTGCTCGGCGGGGGCCGTGCGCACTTCCTCCCGAAGGAGGTCCCGGACCCCGAGCGGCCCGAGCTGAAGGGCGCGAGGACCGACGGACGCGACCTCGTCGAGGCGTGGCGCAAGCGCTTCCCGGCGGGCGTCTACGCGTGGAACCGCGCGCAGCTCGAGGCCGCGGACGGCGCCAGCGTGCGGTACCTGCTCGGCCTCTTCGAGTTCTCCCACATGCAGTGGGAGCTCGACCGCGCCGGCGATACCGCGGGCGAGCCCTCGCTCGCCGAGATGACCGCGAAGGCACTCGGCGTGCTCGAGCGCGCGCCGGCGGGCTACGTGCTGATGGTCGAGGGCGGGCGCATCGACCACGGCCACCACGCCGGCAACGCCGCCCGCGCGCTCGGCGACGCCATCGCCTTCTCCGACGCGGTGCGCGTCGCGCTCGCCCGGACCGACCCCGACGAGACGCTCGTCGTCGTGACGGCGGACCACAGCCACACGCTCTCGATCTCCGGCTACCCGCGGCGTGGCAACCCGATCCTCGGCCTCGTCGTCGGCGCGTCGGGCGAGGCGGCCGCCGGGAGCGAGCCCGTGAAGGACGCGTCGGGCCGGCCGTACGCCACGCTCTCGTACGCCAACGGCCCCGGCTATCCCGGCGCCTCCGACGCGCAGCCCGAGGGCGCGAAGCGCTTCCCCCACCTTCCGAAGGCGGTGCAGGGCGTCACCGGAGGCCGTCCCGACCTCGTCGCGCTCGACCCGGAGGACGCCGGCCACCTGCAGGAGGCGGCGGTCCCGCTCGCCTCGGAGACGCACGGCGGAGAGGACGTCCCGGTGTACGCGGGCGGACCGGGCGCCGCGCTGTTCCACGGCGTCCACGAGCAGAGCTACTTCTACCACGCGATCGTCGAGGCGCTCGGCTGGAGCGAGGCGCCGTGACGGGCTCCGACACGGAGCAGCGTAGGACGGCGCGCGGCCGACGGCGCGCGGCAGCGCTCGCCGGCGTCCTGCTCGCGGCGACGCTCTCCGGATGCAGCCGCCCGCCCGACCTCGTGCTCGTCACGTTCGACACGCTCCGACGCGACCACGTCGGCGCCCATCGCGCGCCGGGCGCCGGGCCTTCGCCGACGCCCCACCTCGACGCGCTCGCCGCGCGCGGGCGCACGTTCGAGGGCGCGCTCACGACGATGCCCACCACGTCGCCCGCGCACGCGTCGATCTTCACGGGGCTCCACCCGCGCGACCACGGGGTCCTGCGAAACGGCGACCGCGTGCCCGAGGCGCTCGCGGCCGAGCGCTCGCTGCCGCAGCAGCTGCGCCGCGCCGGCTACCGCGTGGGCGCCTTCGTCACGACGAACGTCTTCGGCGGCGCGATGGGGCTTTCGGGCTTCGAGCCGTTCGACGACGCGGGGACGCCGCTCCGGCCGGGTGCAGACGCGGTCGCCGCCGCCCTGCGCTGGCTCGACGAGTCCGGCCGCGATCCGGTCTTCCTGTGGCTCCACCTCTACGACCCGCACTCGCCGTACGGCCCCGCCGCCGCGAAGCCCGAGCACTACCCCGTCGACCTCGGGCGCTACGGCTGGGTCGAGCCGCGCCACTACGCGGACCCCGCGGCGCGCGCCGCGATGGCCGCGCTCTACGCCGAGGGCGCGCGCGAGGCGGACGCCGCGCTCGGCGCGCTCGTCGAGGGGTTCGCCGCCCGCGGCCGCGCGCCGTACTGGATCGCGACCGCCGACCACGGCGAGTTCCTCGACGAGCACCTCGACGCGCTCGGCTTCGCCTACGGCCACGGCTCGCTGCTCGGACCGGAGGTGCTCGACGTGCCGCTCGTCGTCGCCGGCCCGGGGATCGCGCGCGCGCGCGTGCCGGGCGCGGTCTCGCTCGTCGACGTCTACACGACGCTGCTCGCGCTCGCCGGCGTGGGCGACCCGCGCGCGGCGGCGGAGGGGCGGATCGACCTCCGCGGCGAGCCGCCCTCCGGGCGCGTCGTCACCGCCGCTCGCCGGTTCTTCACCCCGGAGGACCGCCAGAAGAAGCGCATCACGGAGGCGGCTGCGCGGGCGATCCGCGCGCGCGCGGTCGCCGCGAGCGACGGGGGCGCGCTCGTCGTCGTGGGCGAGGACGGCGCGCCCGCCGACGCCGCGCGTGCGCCGGCCCTGGCGGACGCCGCCGCGCACGCGCTCGCGGCGCAGCGCCGGGGCGAGGAGGGCCGCG
>DATAGA010000518.1:0-5174 GCA_036257215.1 Myxococcota bacterium | reverse complement strand
CCGACGACTCCACGTTGATTACGGCGGCCGGATTGGCCGCTCCCGTGAAGCGGCGATCCTCCACCGTGAGGGTCACCTCACGGCTGCCGCCCAGCGCGCCGAGCAGGCCCGTTGCCGTATCGGATGCGGTGTCGCCGGTCTGGGCGCTGGAGATCTCGATCGTCTGACCCCCCGCGGGCTCGTCGAACTCGTCGATGATCGTGAGCGCATGGACGACCGCCGGGCTGGCGAGCGCCACCCCGAAGGCCAGCATCGATGCGAACAATTGCCACCTGCGCACGTCGTGCCTCCGCCCCGCCTTCTTCGAGCCCCGTGCCGTCCCGCCCCCCGGCGAGCAGACACGGCGCCCTACCCACGCTTGTGGTGGGGCGACGCCGTTTGTGTCAGGGGTCACGGGGGTCCGCGGGCACGGGGCGAGACGCGTGAAGAGCGCCCGAGCGGGGCCGCGGGCAACCGACGCGGGCGCCGGGCGCCAGAACGCGAAGCGGCGGGCGGGCGCGAGGCCCGTCCGCCGCTCGCCGGATGGCTGGACGTGGAGAGCGGGAGCCCCCGCGCTCAGCGCGCGACGTTGACCACCTGGAGCTCGGTGAAGCCGAGCAGCCCCCAGGGTCCGTTCTCGACGCCGATGCCCGACCACTTCGCGCCGCCGAACGGCGTGTTCGGCATGATCGCCATGTGCTGGTTGATCCACACCGTGCCGCACTCCATGTCCGCGGCGAGCTCGCTCGCGCGCTCGGGGCGCGCCGACCAGATCGAGCCCGAGAGGCCGAAGTGCGTGGCGTTGGCCCGCTGCACGGCGTCCTCGACGTCGCGGTAGCGCAGGATCGGCAGCGCCGGTCCGAACTGCTCCTCGTCGACGAGCCTCGTGCCGTCCTCGAGGTCGGCGACGATCGTCGGCTGGTAGAAGTAGCCCTTCGTCCCTTCGACGGGTGCTCCGCCGGCGAGGATGCGGCCGCCCTTCGCCTTCGCGTCGTCGACGAGCTCGCGCACGCGCTCGAACTGCGGCTTGTTGTTCACCGGCCCCAGCTCGGTGCCCTCGTCGAGACCGCGCCCGACCTTCACGCCGCGCGCGAGCGTCGCGAGCTCCGCGGCGAGGGGCTCGTAGAGCGCCTCCGGCACGTACACGCGCTTGATGGCGCTGCACACCTGGCCGCTGTTCGCGAAGGCGCCCCAGAAGAGCTTCGGAGCGACGGCCTTCGGGTCGACGTCGTCGAGCACGATGGCCGCGTCGTTGCCGCCGAGCTCGAGCGTCACGCGCTTGAGGTCCGGCGCCGCCGCGGCCGCGACCTTCTTGCCGGTGGCGACGGAGCCGGTGAACGAGACCTTCCGCACGGCGGGATGCGACGTGATCCAGCTCCCGAGCTGGTCGCCGCCCGAGATCACGTTCACCACGCCGGCCGGGACGACGTCGCGCAGCACCTCGCCGAGCTGGAGCGTCGCGAGCGGGGTGAACGGCGACGGCTTCAGCACGACCGTGTTCCCGGCGAGCAGGGCAGGGGCGATCTTCCACACCGCGAGGAGCACGGGGAAGTTCCACGGCGTGATCGCGCCGACGACGCCGAGCGGGCGGCGCCGGATCTCCACGCGCCCCTGCGGGTCGTCGCGCACGACCTCGACGGGGATCTCGAGCCCGGCCGTGTAGCGGAACCAGACGGCGCAGCCGAAGATCTCCTCCGTCGCGCGCGCGAGCGGCTTGCCCTGCTCCTGCGTCAGCGTCCGCGCGAGCGGCGCGACGTTCGCCTGGATCGCGTCGGCGCAGGCGAGCAGTACCTGCCGGCGCTTTGCCTCGTCGCGGCGCCAGCTGCGGAACGCGGACTCGGCGGCCGCCATGGCCTGGTCGAGCTGCTCGCGCGTCGCGTCCGGGGCCTCGGCGAAGGGCGTGCCGGCGGCGGGGTCGATCACCGGGAAGGTGGCGTCGGTGCGCACGGCCTTGCCGTCGATGGTGAGCGTATGCGGGCTCGTCACGATGCGTCTCCTCTCGGGGTGGCTTGGGGAATCGGGGTGGCTTGGGGAATCGATCTACGCGCGGGCGAGTCGCGCAGCTCGAGGCCCGCCGCGACGAACGCCGCGAGCTGCGCGAGTCGGCGCGCGAGCGGATAGCGCGGGTCGCGCAGCGCTTCGACGAGCGCGGCGTGCAGCGCGCCGACGACGAGCTCGGCGAGGTAGGCGGCCTCGACGTCCCGGCGCACGGCGCCCTCGCGCTGCGCCTCGAACAGGAGGCGCGACCACGCCTGGCGCAGGCCGGCGAGCGGGTCGAGCTCGGGCGGGGGCGTCGCGGCGCGGCGCAGGAGCGGGCGGAAGAGATCGCCGAGCTCGGCGTACGCCGGCGCGAGCGCCTCGGGCACTCGCTCGAAGAACGCCGCGACGCGCGGCCCCGCTTCCCCCGGCCCCTCGAGGAGCGCGACGAGCGGATCGAGCGCGTGCGTCGTGAGCTCGGCGACGAGCGCATCCTTCGACGCGAAGTAGTTGAAGAACGTGCCGGGCGCGACGTCCGCGGCCTCGGCGATGTCCGCGACGCCCGCCCCGGCGAGCCCGTGCGCGCGGAAGAGCCGCCGCGCTTCGGCGAGGAGGCGGTCGCGCACCGCGAGCTTCTTGCGGGCGCGGCGCGGGAGGTGCGCGGCGAGGGCGGCGGCCACCCGGAGATCATGGTTTAGGGCCACGATCCCGGCCAGGGAAAATGAACGGACTCCAACATTGAGGCCCGCTCGGACCTGGGCGCCGGCTCGCACCGGCCCCGCGGGGCGCCCGCGTGGCAGCGCCCGCCGCGTCGCCGCATGCTGCCGTCCGCATGGCGGCCGAGCGGGGCGCGATCCCGGCGTCGTTCTGGGTCTTCCTCGCGAGCCGCTTCTGCTCCGCGACCGCGATGACGCTCCTGCGCGCGACGGTCTACTGGCACGTCTTCGAGCTCTCGGCGTCGACGTTCCAGCTCGGCCTGATCGGGCTCGCGCAGTTCGTGCCCGCGCTCTCGCTGACGCTCGTCGGCGGCGCGGTCGCGGACGCCTACGACCGGCGCCGCATCATGCGCCTCGCGCAGCTCCCGCTCCTCGCGAGCGCGGCCGTGCTGTACCTCGCGACGGAGCGCGGGGTCGTCTCGGTGCCGTTCCTCTACGCCGCCGTCTTCGCGAACGCCGTGGCGTTCGCCTTCGACAGCCCGGCGCGCCAGGCGCTCCTGCCGAGCCTCGTCCCGCTCGAGGTGTTCCCGCGCGCCGTGACGCTCGCGTCGACCGCGATGGCGCTCTCGTTCGCGACCGGACCCGCGGTCGCGGGGCTTCTGATCGCCGAGCTCGGCCCCGAGTCCGCCTACGCGGCGTACGCCGTGCTGATCGCGCTCAACGCGATCGGCCTCGGCTTCGTGCGGGTGCTGCGGCCGCCGGCGGAGCGCCGCGCGCCGAGCTGGCAAGCCGTGCGCGAGGGGCTCGCGTTCGTGCGCCGCAGCCCCGTCGTGCTGGGCTGCATGGCGCTCGACATGTTCGCCGTGATCCTCGGCGGAGCTACGGCGCTGCTGCCGGTCTACGCGAAGCTGCTCGAGGTCGGGCCGCGCGGCTACGGCATCCTCACGTCCGCGCTCGAGGTCGGCGCGCTCGCGATGTCGCTTCTCCTCGTCGCGCGCCGCCCGATCGACCGCGCGGGGCGGGCGCTGCTCGGCGCGGTGGTCGTGTACGGGCTCGCCACCATCGTATTCGGGCTCTCGCGCTCGTTTCCGCTCTCGGTCGCGGCCTACGCGGTCGTCGGCATGGCCGACCAGGTGAGCGTCGTGCTGCGCCAGACGGCAATCCAGCTCTCGACGCCGGACGCGCTGCGCGGGCGCGTGTCCGCGGTCAACATGATCTTCATCGCGGCCTCGAACCAGCTCGGCGCGGTCGAGTCGGGCTTCCTCGCCGCGGCGACCAGCCCGACCTTCGCCGTCGTGAGCGGCGGGGTCGGGTGCCTCGCGGTCGTCGCCTGGACCGCGTGGCGGCTCCCGGACCTGCGGCGCTACCGCATCGAGAAGTCGGCGGAGGCCGTGTGATCTTCGACGTCCGCACGTATCTCCGCATGTTCCAGCTCGCCTTCGCCGAGCGGCCGCGCGGCGGACGCCTCGTCCTGCTGCTCGTCCTCGCGGCCGGGATCCCCGCGGTCGCGGCCTTCCACGCCCTCTGCATGGCGCTCGACCGCGTGCTCTTCCCCGGCTTCCGCCGCGTTCCGGTGCGCGCGCCGGTCTTCGTGATCGGCCACGCGCGCAGCGGGACCTCGCTGCTCCACGAGCTCCTGAGCCGCGACGCCGAGCGCTTCTCCACCTTCCTCACCTGGGAGCTCTTCCTCCCGGCGATCGTGCAGAAGAAGGTCGTGCGCGGGCTCGGGGCGCTCGACCGGCGGTTGCTCGGCGGCCGGATCGACCGCCGCATCCGCCGCTTCGAGGACCGCGCGTTCGCGCGCGGGCGCGAGATGCACCCCATGAGCCTCACGCGTCCGGAGGAGGACGAGTTCCTGTTTGCGGCGTCGTGCGCGAGCGGGGTGTGGGTGCTGCTCTTCCCGTACTGGCGCGAGCTCCAGGGCCTCTACTACACGGACGAGCTGCCGCCGCGGCGGCGCCGGCGCCTGCTGCGCTTCTACCGCGGCTGCGTGCAGCGCCAGCTCTGGCTCAACGGGCCGGAGAAGACGCACCTCTCGAAGAACCCGACCTTCTGCGGGAAGGTCGAGAGCCTGCTCGAGGAGTTCCCCGACGCTCGCTTCGTCGTCTGCCAGCGCACGCCGTACGACACGATTCCGAGCCTGCTCAAGCTCGTGACGCGCAACTGGAAGGCGGCGCGCTGCAGCCCCGCGCGGATCGAGGACTCGCGCCGGATCCTGGCCGAGCAGTCGTTCCACACCTACCGCTACCCGCTCGAGGTGCTGGCGCGCCATCGCGAGACGCGCTGGACCGAGGTCGACTACCGCGCGCTCGTCGACGACCCGAAGCGCATGGTCGAGGAGGTCTACGCACAGCTCGGGCTCCCGCTCACTCCGGCGTACGAGAAGGCGCTCGAGGCCGAGGAGGCACGCTCGCGCAGCCACCGCGCCGAGCACGTCTACAGCCTCGGCGAGTTCGGGCTCGAGCCCGGCGAGATCCGCAGTCGGCTCGCCGACCTCTTCGAGCGCTACGGGTGGCCCCTGGAGCCGCCGCCCGCGACGCCCCGCCCGGTGCGCGGCTGACG
>DATAGA010000516.1:0-5850 GCA_036257215.1 Myxococcota bacterium | reverse complement strand
GGTCGAACGCCGAATCCGCGCGATCCAGCCGCCGTAGAGCGAGACGAACGTCTGGAGCCGGTGGGGGAGCCTGCGGTCCACCCAGCTGGCGAAGGGCCCGGACGCGCGGATGAGCCAGGGTGTCGTCAGCGTCGTCAGCGCGGACACGCTCACCGCGACGGGATACTCGAAGTCGCGCGTGGCGCCGAGCGACACGCCGAGCCCGGCGATGATGAACGAGAACTCGCCGATCTGCGCGAGGCTCATGCCCGCCTGGATCGCCAGGCGCGGCGGGGCCCCCGTCAGGAACGCGCCGATCGCGACGCTCGCGATCTTGCCGAGGATCACGGCGAGCGTGAGCGCCGCGATCGGGCCGGCGTAAAGGACGACCACGGCCGGGTCGATCAGCATCCCGACCGAGACGAAGAAGATGGCCGCAAAGACGTCCTTCACCGGACCGACGAGGCGCTCGACCTCCTCGGCGTGGCCGGACTCGGCCACGAGCGAGCCGGCGATGAAGGCCCCGAGCGCCACCGAGTAGCCGAACCATTGCGCGAGCCAGGCGACGCCGAAGCAGATCCCCACGCTCGCCACGAGCGTGGTCTCGGGCCGGCGCAGCGCGACCACCGCGCGGATCGCGCGGGGCACGAGCAGGAGCCCGAGGGCGACGAGCGCGAGCATGAAGAGCAGCAGCCGGCCGGTCACGAGCCCGAGCGCGCCCGGGGAGAGGCCCGCGCCCGAGGCGATGGCGGTGAGCGCCGCCATCAGCACCACGGCGATCAGGTCCTCGACGATCAGGATGCCGACCACCAGCTCGCGCAGGCGGCCCCTCACCCCCTGCTCGTCGAACGCCTTCGCGATGATCGTGGTGCTCGAGATCGCGAGGATGGCCCCGGCGAAGAGGCTCTCGGGCGTCGTCCAGCCGAAGGCGCGCCCGAGCACGAAGCCGAGCCACGTCATGATGCTGCACTGGATCAACGCGGTGACGCCGGCGGTCGGGCCCAGCGCCACCAGCTTGGCGAGCCGGAACTCGAGCCCGAGCGCGAACATGAGCAGGATCACGCCGAGCTCGGAGAGCGTGTGGATCGTGTCCGGGTCGGCGAAGAGCGGGAAGGCGACGTGGGGGCCGACGAGGACGCCCGCCAGCAGGTAGCCGAGGACGACGGGCTGCCGTAGCCGGTGGAACAGCACCGTCGTCACGGCGGCCACGCAGAGGACGAGGCTCAGCGCCTCGAAGAAGTCGTGTGCAGGGGTCGCGGCGGGCATCCCTCGATCCGGTAGCGCCGCGGGCGGGACTTCGCTCGCTCTCAGGCGTCTGCGCTCCGCCCGAAGCGGCGGAGCGGCAGGAAGACGAGCGCGTGGAGCGCGGCGGACGTGGCGAAGAGCGTCTGGTACGCGGCGATGGGGGCCGCCCCGGCCGCGAGCGCGCGCTCGAGCACGACGCCCACGGCGAGCGGCGCGAGGCCGCGCGCCACGTACGAGGCCACCGTGGCGACCACGATGGTGCTGGCCGGCGCGTCGTCGGGGGCCAGCTGGAAGAGGACGTGCGTGTCCGCGACGCCGAAGCCGGCGCGCAGCACCGCGGCGACGAAGAAGAAGCCCGTGAGCCAGGCGGCGGCGAAGGGACCCGGCTCGCTGGCCGCGACGAGCGCCAGCACGGTCGCCGCGAGGCCGAGCGAGGTCCAGCGAAAGACCCGCGCAGGGCCGACCCGGTCGACGACGCGGCCCCACGCGTAGAGCGACAGCAGGCCGCCCGCGTAGGACGCCACCGTGGCGACGAGCACCTGCGCCTCGCTCATGCCCATCACGCGGCGCATCAGCACGATCACGAAGGGCACCGTCCCGGTCCAGAGCGCGCCCTGGCCGCCGACGCCCGCGAGATAGCTGCGCAGCGCCGGGCTCGTGCGCAGCAGGGCGAGCGCGTCGCGCACGCGGATCGCCTGGCCCGTGCGCTCGCTGCGCTCGGGCAGCCGCGCGACGAGCGCGATGCGGAGCAGACCCGCCGCGGTGCCGACCGCGAAGAGCGGCGCGAGCGAGCCCGGATGCGCCGCGATCCAGCCGCGCGCGGCGAGGAAGTACGCGATCAGCGTCAGGTGCCAGCCCGAGCGCAGCGTGCCGAAGAAGCGCCCGATCCGCTCGGGCTCGACGTAGGAGCGCAGGAGCGGGAACCAGACGGTGTCGCAGACGGCGATGCCCGCGGTCGTCGCCGCGAGGCTCGCGAGCGCGATTGCGATCGCGGCCGGCCCCGGGTTTGCGTGGAGCCAGCCGTAGGCGAGGAGCGGGAGACCCGCCACGAGCGCGAGCGCCTGGCCGGTGAGGAGCAGCGAGCGCTTCGAGCGCCGCCCGACCGCCCGCAGCACCGGCAGCTGGAGCAGGTGGCCGAGCGGCTCGAAAGCGCTCTGGAGCCCGACCACGGCCTCGTTCGCGCCGAGGCCGAGCAGCGCGAGCGTCGGCACCCACTCGGTGTAGACGGTGCGGTACGTCATGCCCGCCGGGTGGCTCGCGATGGCGAGCCGGCGCCCGCGGGCACGCACGTCGGGCGGGAGCGGCGGCTCGCGCCGGGGCGGCGGAGCGGGCTCGACGAATGCGCGCTGGCTCACGCTCCCCCCGGCGACGGCGGAGCCTAGCAGCGCCCGGCGATTCCCTCGCGGACGTCGCCTCGACGTCGTCGCTGCAGTCGGCGTGCTGCACCGCGCCCGCGGTGGGCGAGTCCGGTTGCAACCCCGTCGCCCGATCTGGTGTACAAACTAGGTGCGCGCCGAAGGGATGCCCCGATGAACGACGAATTCGACGTGCCGGAGCGGCCGCGCCCGAGCGCTCCGCGGGAGTGGCAACGCGACGTCGCCGCGCGGAAGATCGCCGGCGTGTGCGCGGGCCTCGCGGCGGAGCTCGGCGTCTCCGTCACGATCGTGCGCGCCGCGTTCCTGCTGCTCGCCCTGCCGCCCTTCTCGGGCGTGGGCATCGTGCTCTACCTCGTGCTCTGGTTCCTGATGCCGGTCGAGGACGGCCGTTCCGGGCTGGATCACCTGGTGGACAACGTGACGCGCTGGGCGTCGGATCCGCCCCGGCGTCCCGCGCAGCGCAGCCGCCGCGACGAGACCCCGCGCGTCGAGGCCGAGCTCGACGAGTTCTGAGCTCGCGCACGCCGCGCGCGGCGCGAGCTACGTCGGGCGCGCGCGCGCCAGCTGCTCCACGCCGCGCCGGAACGCGTCGGCGCTTCCGTAGCGGCCGAACGCGAAGATCACGCGCGCCAGTCCGGCGTCGCGAAACGCCCGCAGGCGGGCCGCGGTGTCGTCCGCCGAGGCGCGCAGCGAGAGAGGCACGAGGCAGCCGACGGCGGGGGTCTCGCGCCCCGCCTCCTTCGCGAGGCGGGCGAGCTCGGCGAGCCCCGCCGCGAGCTCGCTCGCCTCGCGCGCCATCGGCAGCCAGCCGGCGTCGTGGCGCAGCGCCCGGGCCAGCGCGTGGGGCGGCGCGCCGCCGACGAAGATGGGCGGCGCGGGCGGACGTGGGCGAAACAGGAACGGCTGCCCATTCGCCTCCACGACGTCCGACGCGAAACAGCGGCGCAGGAACGCCAGCGTCTCGTCGGCGAGGCGCCCGCGCGCGGCGCGCGGCACGCCGAGCGCGCGGAACTCGGGCTCCATCCAGCCCAGCCCGACGCCGAGGACGAGGCGCCCGCCCGAGAGCTCCTGGATCGTGGCGACCCACTTCGCGGTCGGGAGCGGCGGGCGGTAGGGCAGGTTCAGGACCGCCGTGCCGAGCCCGACGCGCGAGGTGACACTCGAGAGCGTCGCGAGCGTCGCGAGCGGGTCGAGGTAGCGCCCGTCCGAGCCCTCCGCGTCGTCCGGGGGGATGGCGACGTGATCCGCCACCCAGACGTCGTCGAGGCCGACCTCTTCCGCCGCGCGCGCGCAGGCGAAGAGCGTCTCCGCGGTCGACTCCGGTCCCATGCTGCGGAGCGCGACGCCGACCTTCACCGGGCCGCCGCCTCTGCGAGCGCGCCTGGGCCCTCGATCAGCGCGAGGAGGTCGCGCTCGCCCGGCAGCATGCCGAGGAGCGCGAGCCGGTCGACGCCGAGGTCGGCGTACGCGCGCGCCGCGGCCGCGTCGCAGCCGGGGAGCGGCGTGATCGTGATCTCCAGCCGGCCGAGCGAGGCGGGCCGCTCCACCTCCGCGGCGGCCTTCGCGAGGCCCTCGAGGCAGCGCGCCGTCGCGGCGGGGTCGAGCGCGAAGCCGTACCAGCCGTTGCCGCGGGCGACCGCGCGGCGCAGCGCTCCCGGGCTCGTGCCGCCGACGACGATCGGGACGCCGGGCCGCTGCACGGGCCGCGGCTGCGCGTCGATCCCGGCGAACGAGGCGAACTCGCCCGCGAACGACGGCTTCTCCTGCGACCAGAGCGCCCGCATCGCGTCGATGTACTCGTCGGTGCGCGCGCCGCGGCGCTCGAACGGGACGCCGAGCGCTGCGAACTCCTGGTGCAGGTAGCCGGCGCCGACGCCGAGGACGGCGCGCCCGCCGGAGAGCACGTCCAGCGTCGCGACCTCCTTCGCGAGCACGAGCGGGTTGCGCTGCGGGAGGATCACGATGCCGGTCGCGAGGCGGAGCCGCTGCGTCGCGCCGGCCAGGTAGCTGAGGGCGACGAGCGGGTCGAGGAAGGGCGTCTGCGGCGCCGCCGGCGAGGGCGGCACGCGCGGATCGGGCAGCACCACGTGCTCGCCGGTCCAGACCGAGTCGAAGCCCGCGGCCTCGGCCGCCTGCGCCACCCGGCGCGCGACGTCGGGCTGCGCGCACACGCCGAGGTTGATGCCGAAGAGACCGAGCTTCATCTGCCCTCCACGCGCGCGTTCGCCAGGGTAGCGCCGGCCGCGGTACGATGGCGCAAGGCCGAGGTCCACCGCGTGCGCCTGCGCCAGATCGCCCTCGTCGCCCGCGAGCTCGCGCCCGTCGTCGACGATCTGTGCGCGGTGTTCGACCTCGAGGTCGCGTACCGCGACCCGGGCGTCGCGGAGTTCGGTCTCCACAACGCGGTGATGGCCATCGGCGACACCTTCCTCGAGGTCGTCTCGCCGGTGCGCGAGGGCACCACCGCCGAGCGCTTCCTCGAGCGCCGCGGCGGCGACGGCGGCTACATGGTGATCCTGCAGAGCGACGACCTCGCGGCCGATCGGCGCCGCGCGGAGTCGCTGCGCGTGCGCGTCGTGTGGGAGATCGCGCTCCCGGACATCGCCACGATCCACCTGCACCCGCGCGACCTCGGCGGCGCGCTCGTCTCGCTCGACCAGCCGCGCCCGCCCGCGGCGTGGCGCTGGGCCGGTCCGGACTGGGAGAAGCGCATGCGCACGGACGTCGTGCGCCACATCGCGGGGGCGGAGCTCCAGGCCGCCGACCCGTCCGCGCTCGCCTCGCGCTGGGCGGAGGTGCTCGGCTGCAGCGCCGCCTGGGACGGGGCCGACGTGCACGAGATCGCGCTCGAGGAGAGCCGCTTGCGCTTCGTCCCGCCGCGCGACCGCCGCGGCGACGGCCTCGCCGTGGTGGAGCTCGCCGCCGCGGACGCTGACCGCGCGCGCCGCGTCGCCCGCGAGCGCGGCCTCTCGCCCGACGGAGCGCGCATCGAGATCGGCGGCGTCCGCTTCCGCCTGGTCTGAGGGCTACTCCAGCTCGTCGTCGGAGAAGCCGTACTTCGCGCGGTACTCGGGGTCGCGGGCGGCGATCAGCTTCGCGAGCCCGACCATGACGCGGCACTGCTTCACGGTCGCGTCGTCCTGCATCTTGCCGTCGATCATGACGGTGCCCGAGCCGTCGCCCATCTCGGCGATGACGCGCCGGGCCCAGGCCACCTCGTCGGGCGGGGGGCTGAACACGCGGCGCGCGA
>DATAGA010000488.1:0-2266 GCA_036257215.1 Myxococcota bacterium | reverse complement strand
GAGGAGGCCACGCTGCACAAGGTGGTGAGCGACGCCACCTTCGACGAGCTGCGCAAGCACTTCTCGGAGCGCGAGATCGCGGAGCTCGTCGTCGAGAACGCGAAGTCGAACTTCTACAACCTCCTGAACGTGCCGCTCGAGATCGAGGAGGATGGGCTGCTCGCGATTGCCGAGCGCCGGGCGGCCGCGCGCGCGAACTGACGCGACGTGCGCGCTCGGCTACCCTGCGCCGATGGCGCCGACCGCCGAGCTCGCGCAGCGCTTCGTGCACGCGAACGGCCTGCGCTTCCACGTCTCGACGTGCGAGCCCGACGGCGCGCGCGCCGACGCGCCACTGGCGCTGCTGCTGCACGGGTTCCCGGAGTGCGCGTTCTCCTGGCGCCACCAGCTGCCGCTGCTCGCGCGCCTGGGCTGGCGCGCGTGGGCGCCGGACCTGCGCGGCTACGGCGAGACCGACCGCCCGCCCCGCGTCCAGGACTACGCGATCGAGGCGCTGCTCGGCGACGTGGCGGGCCTCATCGACGCCTCCGGCGCGCGCGACGTGCTGCTCGTCGGCCACGACTGGGGCGGCATCATCGCCTGGTACTTCGCGATGAGGCGCCCGCGGCCGCTCGCGCGCCTGTGCGTCATGAACCTGCCGCACCCGGCCTGCATGGAGCGCGCGCTGCGCCGCGGCCCGCAGCTGCTGCGCTCCTGGTACGCGCTCTTCTTCCAGCTCCCCTGGCTCCCGGAGCGGCTCCTCGCCGCGGGGGACTACCGCGCCATCCGGGGCGCCTTCCGGGACATGGCGGTCGACGAGTCGCGCTTTCCGGACGCCGTGCTCGACGTCTACCGCGACCAGGCCGCCCGTCCGGGAGCGCTGACCGCCATGCTGCACTACTATCGCGCCCTTCTGCGCGGCGGCTCGCGTCGCCAGCGCGCCCTCGGCTACCCGATGATCGAGATCCCGACACTGCTTCTCTGGGGCGAGGAAGACCAAGCCCTCGGCATCGAGACCACGTACGGCACCGAGCGCCACGTGGCGAACCTCACGCTCCGCTACCTGCCCGGGGTGTCTCACTGGGTCCAGCAGGAGGCGCCCGAGGCGGTGAACGCGATGCTCGAAGCCTGGCTCGAGGGGAAACCCGTGCCGCAGGCGTGGGAGGTGGCGCAATGAGCGCGGTCACCGTCTACGGCCCGCGGCGCAACCCGTTCGTCGACAAGGTGATGCGGGCACTGGCGCTGAAGAAGCTCGACGGCCGCCTCGTCGAGCCCACGAGCCCCGACGACTACCGGCGCTGGAACCCGGAGACCGGGCTCCTGCCCGTGGCGACGATCGAGGGCAAGCGGGTGATCGACTCGCACCGGATCCTCGACGCGCTCGACGAGCGCTGGCCACACCCGCGCCTCGTCTCGAGCGACCCGAAGGTGGCGGGCTCGCAGCGCCGGCTCGAGCACTGGGCGTCGCAGACGTTCTACTTCTACTGGGAGCGCTGGCTCGGCCAGCGCGTGCGCGAGATCGAGGGCGAGGCGGAGCGCGCCCGCGGCGCGCTGGCCCGCTTCGGCATCCTGCGCGGCGGCGCCGACGCGTCGAACGCGCGCTACGCCGTCGAGTACGCCCAGCGCATGGCCGACCTCTCGAACTTCCTCGGCACGCGGCCGTTCTTCTACGCGGACCAGATCAGCCGCGCCGACCTCGCCATCGCGGCCTTGCTCGAGAGCTCGGCGGTCGGCACGGTGCCCGAGGCGGCGGCCGCGTTCGAGGCACAGCCGAGCCTCGTCGAGTGGCTGGCGCGCGTCGGCCAGGAGACGGCCGGGCGCTAGCGGCGTCCGTGGGCGCAGGCCAGCGGAGGCGAGGCGGGGAAGGCGGGCCGTGCGCCGACCCCTCCGCCGGCGCACCCGGACCGCTTCGGCGCCGGCCCCCGCCCACTCCGTGACGGCGCGCACAATCGGGTCCGGCGCATCGGCGAAAGACGGCCCGCTAGGGGCGCAGCGCCGCGAAGCGCTCCTCCACGTAGTGCGCGACCGCGGCCTCGGTGTCGCGGCTCGGTTGGTCGAAGCGGACCCCCATGCCGCGCGGCAGGTTCTCGCGGCGCAGGGTCCCGACCACGTTCGTCGAGACCACCACGGCCGGGAGCTCGAGCGCGCCCGAAGGCAGCGGCAGCTCGACCGTCACGCGGACTCCCTGCTGCGAGGGGCGTGCGGTCTCGAGGTACGCGCCGCTCGCGGAGAGGTTGTAGACGAGCGCGACCTTCGTGCCCATGGGCGTCTTCACCTTGCCGACGAG
>DATAGA010000411.1:0-4255 GCA_036257215.1 Myxococcota bacterium | reverse complement strand
TTCACCACCCAGAGCGTCGAGAGCACGGCCGGAGCGCTCCTCGCGATGCGCGACGACGCCTTCGAGAACGTGCTCGGCGACGACGCGCCGGACTTCGAGGTCCTGACCGTCAACGAGCCGTTCGACTCGAACGTCCTGCGGCGCATCGACGGCACGTTCCAGTCACCGCTCTACCTGACGGACGACGGAGCGCCGGGGTCGATCCTCCGGCGGGGCCCGGACGGTCTCCCGGAGAACCAGGGCGACTTCTTCAGCGCGAGCTTCCGCTGCGTCGTGCCGCACTCGGCGACGACCGGCGGCGGCCCGCCGGCGGTTCCGGCCCGGCCGACGCTCTACGGGCACGGCCTGCTCGGGAGCGACGACGAGGCCGGGGCGAGCCACGTGCGCGTCTTCGCGAACGAGCAGAACTTCGTCGTCTGCGGGACCGACTGGTCGGGCTTCGCCGAGGAGGATCTGCCGACCGTCTACGACGTGCTCGAGGACTTCTCCCACTTCCCCCGCTTCATCGACCGCCAGCACCAGGGCGTCCTGAACTTCCTCGTGCTCGGGCGCCTCCTGCTCCACCCGGACGGGTTCGCGAGCCACGCCGCGTTCCAGGTCGGCGGGGAGTCGGTGATCGACCCGAGCGGCCTCTTCTACGACGGCAACAGCCAGGGCGGGATCCTGGGCGGCGTGCTGGCAGCCGTCTCGCAGGACGCCACCCGGTTCGTGCTCGGCGTGCCCGGCATCAACTACAGCACGCTGCTCCACCGGAGCAAGGACTTCGAGCCGTTCGGCATCATCCTGCGCCTGAGCTACGGCAACGGGCTCTCGCGCGCGACGCTGCTCGCCCTCGCGCAGATCCTCTGGGACCGCACCGACCCGAGCGGCCACGTGCGGCACACGACGTCCGACACGTACCCGAACACGCCGCCGAAGAAGATCCTCTACCAGGTGGCGTTCGGGGACCAGCAAGTCGCGCCGGTCACCGTCGAGATCGCGGCCCGCAGCAACGGCGCACACCTCTACACGCCGGCGCTCTCGCCGGGCAAGGTCGTGCCCGAGGTGACGCCCTACTACGGCCTCCCCCCGATCCCCGCGTTCCCGTTCGACGGCTCCGCCGTCGTGATCTGGGACAGCGGGAACCCGGCCCCGCCCATCGAGAACGTGCCGCCGCCGATCATCGGCCCGGCCGACCCCGAGTGGGCGACGCTCTCGCCCTGCTCCCAGAACTGGGACTCGGACCCCCACGAGTGCCCGCGCCGCGCGCCCGAGGCGCGGCTGCAGAAGTCCGAGTTCCTGCGCAACGACGGCGCGGTCGTGGAGGCCTGCGGCGGCGCGGCCTGCCTGGCGCCGACGTTCTTCTAGGTTCGCACCCCACAGACGCGCAACTCCGGCGCAACTCTGGCGCAACCACGACGCGCGCGCGTCGTCAAGAACGTGCGTCGCCCGGCCGACACGCTCGTCGGCGTGTGGCGGCTCCGGCTCAACGTCTTCGCCCGCTTGCTCCTCACGCTCGTGGGCATCGCCGCGATCCCGACCGGGGTCGTGATGGCCGTACAGGAGCGCGCGCTCTCCCGCGACCTCGAGAGCGCCGCTGCCGAGCGGCTCGAGCGCGCCCGCCACGCCGCGGAGCGTCTCCTCGACGGCCATCTGGCCGGGCTCGCGGAGCGCTACCGGGCGATCTCCGGCACCCCGCAGTTCCGCGCCACGCTCGAGCTCGACGACGCCGCGACGCTGCGCTTCTACGCCGACGAGCTCGCGCGCCGGGAGGGCGCGGTCTCGATCGCCTTCGTCTCGCCGGACGGCGAGACGGTCGAGGGCGGCAGCGAGGCCGGGCTCGCGGCGGAGGCGCGCGCGCGGGGCTTCGGACGGGTCTTCGAGCGCGGCGGCCGCCACTACACGCTCACCGAGACGCCGCTTCGCACGGGCGAGAGCGAGGTCGGCGCGCTGCTCGCCGTGGAGGCGCTCGGGCCCGAGCGGCTCGCCGAGTGGTCGGACACCTGCGGCGCGGTCGTGTCGCTCACCGTGCGCTCCGCCCAGCGCCACCGGCTCGAGCGCGTCGTGCGCGAGCTCGGCGGCTCGGAGCTCCGCGTGGCCGGCTCGCTCGACGCCGAGGAGCGCGCGCTCGCCCACGCCCGTCGCAACCTCGCGGCCGCCGGCACGGCCGCGCTCGCCCTCGCCCTCGTCGCGAGCGCCATCCTCTCCCGCGGCTGGATGCGCCTCACCGTCGCCCTCGAGCGCGCCACCGAGCAGGCGCTCACGAGCGCCCGGCGTGCCGAGGAGGCGAGCCGCACGAAGTCGCAGTTCCTCGCGAACATGAGCCACGAGATCCGCACGCCCATGAACGGCGTCATGGGCATGACCGACCTCCTGCTCGAGACCGACCTCAGCCCGCGCCAACGCCGCATCGCGGAGACCGTGCGCCACTCGGGCGAGCTGCTGCTCGAGGTGATCAACGACATCCTCGACTTCTCGAAGGGCGAGGCCGAGAAGATCCGGCTCGAGCGCATCGAGTGCGACCTCGTCGAGGTCGTGGAAGACGTCCTCTCGCTCCTCGCCGAGCGCGCCCAGCGCAAGCGGCTGGAGCTGGCGTGCCGGCTCGGCGCGGACCTCCCGCCGGCGGTCCTCGCGGACCCGGGACGCCTGCGCCAGGTCCTCACGAACCTCGTCAGCAACGCGATCAAGTTCACCGAGCGCGGCGAGGTGGTGGTCGACGTCCAGGTGCAGCCCGGGAAGGACAAGGTCGCGTGGGTGCGCTTCGAGGTGCGCGACACCGGCATCGGGATCGCTCCGGAAGCGCGCTCCTCGCTGTTCGAGCCGTTCGCGCAGGCCGACGCGTCCACGACGCGCCGCTACGGCGGGACCGGGCTCGGGCTCGCCATCTGCCGCCAGCTAGTCGAGCTGATGGGTGGCTCGATCGACTTCGCGAGCGAGCCCGGCCGCGGCTCCCGCTTCTTCTTCCGCATCCCGTTCGCCCGCATCCCGGCCCGCGCGCCGGAGCTGCGCGCCGAGGGCGTGACGGGCCTGCGCATCCTCGTCGTCGACGACAACGCGACGAACCGCGAGATCCTCCAGCACCGCCTGCTCGCCTGGGGCGCGCGGCCCGCCGTCGCGAGCGACGGCGCGTCCGCCCTGCGCGAGCTCGAGCGCGCGGCCGCCGCCGGGGCGCCCTACGCCGTCGCCCTCCTCGACGTGCACATGCCCGGCATGGACGGCCTCGCCCTGGCGCGCGCGATCCGCAGCAAGCCGGGGCTGCCCGCGCCGCGGGTCGCTCTGCTCACCTCGCTCGCGACGGAGGACGAGGCAGCGCTGCGCGAGGCGGGCGTCGAGCTGCAGCTCAGCAAGCCCGTGCGCCTGGCGGAGCTGCGACACGCCTTCGCGCAGCTCACGGGGCAGGAGCCGAACGAGAGCGCGGCGCTCGTCCGGCCCGCCGAGGCGAACGGGCCGCTCGCCGGCCTCGTCCTGCTCGTCGAGGACAACCCCGTGAACCAGGAGGTCGCGAGCGAAATGATCCGCAGCCTCGGCTGCGAGGTGCACCTGGCCGAGGACGGCGCGCGGGCGCTCGAGATCCTCTCGAACGCCCGCTACGACGCCGTTCTCATGGACTGCCAGATGCCGCGCATGGACGGCTTCGAGGTGACCCGGGCGCTGCGCGCGCGCGAAGGCGCGGGACCGCGCATGCCGATCGTCGCGCTCACGGCGAACGTGCTCGAAGGCGACCGCGAGACGTGCCTCGCCGCCGGCATGGACGACTACCTGCCGAAGCCCTTCGACCGCGCGCAGCTGCGCGCGATCCTGCGGCGCTGGCTGCCGCAGCCCGGCAGCCAGGCCCGCGGCGGTCCGCCCCTCGACCCGGCCGCGCTCCAGGCCATCCGTGGGCTCAACCCCGCGCGCGGCGAGGCGCTCGTCGCGAAGGTGGTCTCCGCCTATCTGGCCAGCGCGCCCGGCTCGCTCGCGGAGCTGCGCACCTGTGCCGAGCGCGACGACGCCGAGGGCGTGGGCTTCCACGCCCACGCGCTCAAGTCGAGCAGCGGCCACGTCGGCGCCCGCCGCATGGTCGAGCTCTCTGCCGCGCTCGAGCGCGCGGCGCGCACGGGAGAGCTGGCGCGGGCGAAGGACCTGGTCGACGCGCTGGACGAGGCCTGGCGCGCGGCGCGCGCCGCGCTCGAAGTGCTGCCGGAGGCGGCGGCATGAGCGCCGACGACCTCGGAGACCTCGGCACGCCGCGCGTCCTCGTCGTCGACGACGATCCGACGATGCGCCTGCTCGTCGG
>DATAGA010000405.1:0-3092 GCA_036257215.1 Myxococcota bacterium | reverse complement strand
CGGCGTGTCCGGCTTCCTGCTCCTCGCGCTCGACGAGGTCGCGACGCCCGGCACGCCGTTCCAGCCGCTGGCCGGCGTCGGCTGGGTCCCCGGGAGCGGGGTGGACATCGTGAGCGGCTCGACCGCCACCAACGTGGGCTTCTTCACGCCGTCGGGCGGAAGCGTCGCCGCGGGCAGCTCCTACGACCTCGTCTTCCTGTCCTTCGCCACGCCTCCGGCCCGAGACGGCTCGCTCCAGATCGTCGCGGGCCTGCAGCTCGTGCCGGAGGCCACCGGGATTGCGACGGTCGTTCCAGAGCCCAAGACCGCCGCGCTGCTCGGCCTCGGCCTCGTCGTCCTCGCGAGGCGCCGCCGCCGCGCCTGAGACGACGGCGGCGGGCTACAGCAGCCGGCCGCCGTCGAGGACGAGCGTCTGGCCGGTGACGAAGCTCGCCGCCGGGCTGCATAGGTACACGACCGCGCCCGCCATCTCGTCGGGCTCGCCGATGCGGCCGAGCGCCGCGTCCGCCTTCGCGGCGCGCAGGGTGCGCTCGTCCTCCCACAGCGCCCGCGCGAACTCGGTGCGGATCAGCCCGGGCGCGATGCAGTTGACGCGGATCCCGTCCTTGCCCCACGTCTTCGCCTGCACCTGGGTCAGCATGATGAGCGCCGCCTTCGAGACCGAGTAGCCGCCGATCACGTCCGAGGCGCGGTAGCCGCCGACGCTGCTCACGTTCACGATCGCGCCGCCCTCGCCGTGCTCGAGCATCGCCGCGCGCGCGAAGTTGGAGAGCAGGTGCACCGACTTCACGTTCGTGTTCATGATCGAGTCGTACGCGCGCTCGTCGAGCTCGTGGATCGGCCCGTAGTGCGGGTTCGTCGCCGCGTTGTTGACGAGGAAGTCGACGCGGCCGAGCTCGCTGCGGGTCCGCTCGACCAGCGCCTGCAGCTCGTCGGTGCGCCGCACGTTGGTCGGCACGACCAGCGCCCGGCGTCCCAGCTTGCGCGCGTCGGCCGCCGTCTCCTCCAGGCCTTCGGGCTTGCGCGCGGCGAGCGCGACGTCGGCGCCGTGCTCCGCGAGCCCGAGCGCGATCGAGCGGCCGATGCCGCGGCTGGCGCCGGTGACGATGGCGACCTTTCCGGCGAGCGAGAACTCCACGGGCATCGGGACCTCCAGCGAAGAGCCGGAAGCCTACCCGAGCCGCGGGAGACGCGAGGACCCGCGCGCCCCCGCCGCCGCGGCTCTAACGGCGCGGCGGGCGGGGGCGGCGGGTCGGGCGCGGGTCCGAGCGGGCCGCGCCTCCGGGCTACATCGCCTCCACGCCGCACAGCGCGCTGCAGCCGTCGCCGTCCGCGCCGTTGCCGTCGTCGCAGAACTCGCCGTTCTGCGGAATTCCGTCGCCGCAGACCGGGACGTCGCCCACGAGGCCGTCGGCGAGGCCCCGCAGCTCGCGCTCGAAGCAGTCCTTGACGCACTTCTCGTCCGTGCCGCCGGCGAGGCAGTCGCTGCAGGAGCCGCCCGCCTGGGGGACGGCGCGCCCGGTCGCCCCGTCGGCGGCCGGGTCCGCGGCGCACTCGTCGATCGCGTCGAGCTTCTTGCGGACCGCGGCCGCCTGCTGTGCGCGGCACGCCTCGGAGTCGTCGCCCGGCTTCACGCACTCCGACTGGATGCGCGCGGCGAGCGCAGTGGTGAACTTGAGCGCCGCCCTGCCGAAGCGCGCCTGGCACTTCGCCTGCGCCTCGAGCAAATCGAGGTCGACCGCCTCGCCCGACGCGACGTCGTCCTGCTGGTCGTTGCCCCCGTGCGCGAGCGAGAGCACGGCCTCGACGTGGTTGCCCTCGTCGCACGCGGTCGGCTCGAAGTCGACGTCCTTGCACGCGAGCGCCGCGTCCGCGCCGCCGAGCTTCAGGATCAGCGCGTTGCACTTGTCGCGGAGCTTGAGCCGCTTCTTCGCGTAGCGCTTGCAGTCCGCCGAGAGCCCGGCGGCCGCGCGCGACACGCGCGCGAACATGACCGCGGGGAAGAGCGTGGCGCCGTTCTGCACGTCGTCCGCCGTGGCGGGAACGGAGCCATACGCGTGGGCGCTCATCCCGACGCCGTCCCAACCGGCGGCGTGCAGCTTCACGATGCACTCGCCCTCCGGCACGTGCGGGCCGCCACGCTCCATCCGTACCTCGGCCGTGAGTGCGTAGAGCCCCGTGACGGCGTCGGGGACGCCCGGGGTGGACGAGACCACGCTGCAACGCACGCCCGAGCCCGTGGCGTCGGCCTCAGGCGCGACGCGCACCCGCAGGTCGTCGGGCTCGAGGGTCCCGACGGTGTTGTAGTCGTCGAAGAGGAGCTGGCCCTCGACGGCGACCGTCCCCTGCAAGTCGAGGGAGGCGGCGGGCCCCCCCGGTGCGAGGGCGGCCGCCAGGGCGAGCGCCGCGAGGCGCGTGGAAGAGACGAGAGTCGAGGAGCCGTACGCAAGTCGAGAGGGGGGGCGTCGGGGGGTCACGGTCGTACCTCGTCTTGGTGATCGGCAACACCATCTCCACGGTTGATCCCGAGGGGGCTGCGCGTACCCTGCGCGCGGGGGGCGGATGCGACCGAGCCGAGTCGACGGGGGCCGTTCGCAGCGAAGCCGCACACTGGCTGCCGCGGCGGCGCCGGTCCTCGTCGCGGCGCTGCTCGCGCTCTGGGCCGTGCAGTACCGGCCGTTCGCGTTGCCGAACAACGACTTCTACTCGTACCGGCGCGCCGCGCTCGCGCTCGGCGAGGGCGCGCTGCCGCGGAGCCTGAAGCGCGGCCCGCTCCTCCCGGGCGCGATGGCGGCGCTCGCGCCGGCGCTCCCCGGTCCGCATCCGCAGCTGCACGCTGCGCTGCTCGTGAACCTCGCGGCGTCGCTCGCGGGCTTCGCCGCGCTCGTCGCGCTCGCGCGCCGCGTGCTGCCCGACGCCGCCGCGCTCTTCGCCGTGCTCCTCGCGACGACGCCCGTGCTCCACGTCGCGGCGCTCCAGCCGCTGGTCGAGCCGACGCTCGGCGCCTTCGTCGCGCTCGCCTTCCTCGGGCTCGCCGCGCGCTCGCCCTGGCAGTACGCCGCCGCGGGCGCGGCCGCGCTCTCGCGCCCGGA
>DATAGA010000381.1:0-3723 GCA_036257215.1 Myxococcota bacterium | reverse complement strand
GGCAGCGGCGTGTACCTGCTGCGGGCGTACGGCGCGGACGGCGCGACGCCGCCCGGCTGGCCCAAGTTCACCCACGGCTGGATCATCGCGTCGCCGACCCCCGGCGACGTCGACGGCGACGGGCTGCTCGAGGTCGTCGCGTCGACCCGCGAGGGCAACCTGTTCGTGTGGGACACGCCGAGCCCCGCGGTGGCCGGGAGCGTCCAGTGGCAGGGCTTCGGCGGCGACTCGCAGCGCACGAAGAACTGGTCCGCCAATCTCGTCGTGCCGACCCGCTCCGCCGGCGCGCCGTAGCGCGCCGTGCGCCGCGTCGGACGGTTTGACGCGCCCCCGGGGATTCCCTAACGCTCAGGGTCTCGCGCCAGTGCCGCGGCGTCGCCGCGGCGGGAGGGCCCATGAGCCCCGTCACGCAGGCGCAGGTGCTCGACGCCCTGCGTCCCATCATCGACCCGGACTTCGGCCGCAGCATCGTCGACCTCGGCTTCGTGCGCGACGTCTCGATCGACGGCGGCCGGGTGTCGCTGCGGATCGTGCTCACGACCCCTGCCTGCCCGGTGAAGGCCGAGTTCGAGCGCGCGGCCCGCGAGCGCGTGGCCGCCCTTCCCGGCGTGAGCGAGGTCGCGGTCGAGATGAGCGCGGACACGCGCGGCGGCCGCGGCGCGCGCTCGGCGCCCGCGGGCGACGTGCTGCCGGGCGTGCGCAACACGCTCGCCGTCGCGTCGGGCAAGGGCGGGGTCGGGAAGAGCAACACCGCCGTGAACCTCGCGCTGGCCCTCGCCGCGACCGGCGCGCGCGTCGGGCTGCTCGACGCGGACGTCTACGGCCCGTCGCTCCCGACGCTGCTCGGCACCTCCGAGCGCCCCGCCACCGACGAGCGCGGCGAGCGCAAGGTGATCCTCCCCGTCGAGCGGCACGGCCTCAAGCTCATGTCGATGGGCTTCTTCATCACCGAGAGCTCGCCCGTGATCTGGCGCGGGCCGATGGTGCACGGCCTGATCCGCCAGTTCCTCACGGACGTCGAGTGGGGCGAGCTCGACTACCTGGTGATCGACCTTCCGCCCGGGACGGGCGACGCCGCGCTCACGCTCACCCAGCAGGCGCCGCTCTCGGGAGCCGTGGTCGTCACCACGCCGAACGACCTCTCGACCGTCGACGCCCGCAAGGCCGTCAAGATGTTCGAGAAGGTGAGCGTCCCGGTGCTCGGGGTCATCGAGAACATGGCGTTCTTCACGCCGCCGGACCTCCCCGATCGGCGCTACTACCTCTTCGGGCGCGGCGGCGGCGAGCGCATGGCGAAGGAGCTCGGCGTCGAGTTCCTCGGCCAGGTGCCGATCGACCCGCGCGTCGCCGAGGGCGGCGACGCCGGCCAGCCGATCGTGAGGTATGCGCCGGACTCGGAGGCCGCCGCGGCGTTCCGTACGCTCGCCGGCACGGTGGCGCGCCGGCTCGCCGTGCTCGCCGCGCGCACGCCCAAGCTCGCCGACGCGAGCATCCAGTGGGTGACGAGCCCGTCCTGACGCCGCGAGCCGCGCGCTACTGCTGCGGCGGCCCGTGCAGGAGCTCGGCGAAGAGGGGCGGCGCCGGGCCCACCGGGCCCTGGCGGCTGCGCGCCACGTAGTCGTCGTAGCCGATCTCCTCGAGCTTCACGCCGGGCTCGGGCTGGAACATCGCGTCGGGGAAGCTCTGCTGGACCCAGCGCAGGTAGACGACCCGGCTCTCGCGGCCCGTGCCGCGGTCGAACGAGCGCCACTCGGCCGGTAGCTTGAACGTGTCGGCGCTCGCCCAGACCTCGCGCTGGTCGCCGCCCGGCTTCGTGAGCCGATAGTGGTCGACGTCCTGACCGGCCCGCACCTCGGAGCCCACCTTCTCGGCGCCCTCGGCGATCAGGTCGTCCGCCTCGCGGCCGAACGGGCGCGCCCGCTTTGCGTCGAGCGCGATCGCCGCCGGGCTGCGCGCGATGGCCACGCCGGTGCGCGTCACGCCGTCGAAGATCACGTAGCGCCGCTCGTCGACGAGGGTCACGATCGGGTGTCCCTCGAAGACGAACTCGGCGCGCATGCGCGGTCCCTTGCACCAGAGGTTCTCGACGAACATCGGGCCGGCGCCGTACGTGAGGCGCTGCGTCCACCAGCCGTTCGCCGGCTGCGCGGGCGCCGGCGCGGCCGCGACGGCGAGCGCGAGCGCGGCGAGAGCGGCGACGCGGGTGCGCATGGGAGACGCGGATCTTACCATCGAGCGCGGTGCCGTTCGCCCTCTCGATCGCCGGCTCCGACCCGACGGGGGGCGCGGGCCTCCAGGCCGACCTCCAGGTGTTCCGCGCGCTCGGAGTCCACGGGGGCGCGGTGGTCAGCGCGCTCACGGTGCAGGACGGGAGCCGCGTGCACCAGGTGCTCCCGGTCTTCCCGTCGGTCGTCGGGAGTCAGCTGCGCGCGGTGCTGGCGTCGATGCGACCCGACGCGATCAAGCTCGGAATGCTCGCGAGCGACGACGTCGCGCGCGCCGTGGCGCACGGGCTGAAGGGGCTCGCCGACCTCCCGGGCGGCGCGCCGCCCGTGGTCGTCGACCCGGTGCTCTTCGCGAGCGACGGGACGCCGCTCCTCGAGCGGCGCGCCTGGCCCATGCTGCTCGAGCTGTGCCGCGGCGCGGCGCTCGTCACGCCGAACCTCGCGGAGGCGGAGGCGCTCACGGGCTGCGCCACCGACGACGCCGCGGGCTGCGAGGCCGCCGCGCGCGCGTTCGTCGAGGAGCACGGGGCCGTGGCGGTGCTCGTGAAGGGCGGACACCGCGCCGGCGCGCCCGACGACCTCCTCGCGCGGCGCGCGGACGGGCGCGTCGAGCTGCGCTGGCTGCGCGGCGAGCGCGTGTCGGGCGGCGAAGCACACGGCACCGGCTGCGCGCTCTCGGCGGCGGTCGCGGCGGGCCTCGCGTCGGGCCGCGAGCTCGCAGAGGCCGTCGACGCAGCGCGCGCGTTCGTCGCCGAGGCGCTGCGACGCGCGGTCGAGCGCGCGCCGGGCGCGCGGTTCCTCGTCTACCCATGAGCGCGGCGAGCGCGGCGTCCCCGCCCGTCCCGGCGGGGGTCGGGCCCTCGGCGGCCACGGCGTCCGCGCCGGCCGGCGTCGCCGCCGAGCGCTACCGGCAGCTCCTCGCCGGGCGGCGCGAGCGCGCGGCCGAGCTCGCGCGCAGCGAACGGCGCCTCTCGAACGCTCGGCTCGCGACCTTCGCCGCGGGCGTCGCGCTCGCCGTCGCCGTGTTCTTCGCTCGCGCGCTGCACGTCGCCTGGCTCGCGCCGCCGGCGCTCGTGTTCGTGGTCCTGCTCTTCGTGCACGACCGGGTGATCCGTCGCCGCGAGCGCGCCGAGCGCGCGGTCGCCTTCTTCGAGGACGGGCTCGCGCGCCTCGCGCACGACTTCGCGGGACGCGGCGAGCCGGGCGAGCGCTTCCGCGACCCGCACCACCCGTACGCGGAGGATCTCGATCTCTTCGGGCGGGGCTCGCTCTTCGAGCTCCTCTGTCGCGCGCGCACGCGCGAGGGAGAGGACCGGCTCGCCTCGTGGCTGCTGGCGCCCGCGCGGCCGCAGGAGCTGGCCGAGCGGCAGGACGCGGTGCGCGAGTTGACCCCGGCGCTCGACCTCCGCGAGGACCTCGCGGTCCTGGGCGAGGACGTGCGCGCGGGCCTCCACGCGGCGGCGCTGCGCAGCTGGGGCCAGGCGCCGCCGGCCTTCGC
>DATAGA010000291.1:0-6768 GCA_036257215.1 Myxococcota bacterium | reverse complement strand
TGTCGTGCGAGACGGAGGCGACGAGCACCACCGCCGGGATGGCGCCGAGCTTCTCGAGCGAGCCGAGCGCGGGGACCGCGACGTCCACCTCCTCGCGCGCGTCGTCGGGCCCGCGCTCCACGCGTAGCGCCGAAGTCTGGCCGGCGGGCACGGCGGCGTAGGCGCGCGCGAGCTCGTTCCAGTCCTCGACCTTGGTCGCGCCGACGGCGAGGACGCGATCGCCCGAGCGCAGCCCCGCGCGCGCCGCGGGGGAGCCCGCGTCGGTCACCCCGACGACCGGCTTCTGCCGCGGGTGCTGCAGGCCGAGCCAGCCCACGTCCTTGTTCTGGCGGAAGAGGTCGAGCCCCGGGCGCGAGGCGACGTCGAGCGTCACCCGCTCGCGCTTCGCCTGCTCGCCTTCGCCCCGCTCGACCTCGAGCGCGACGCGGCCGTCCGGCCGCTCGCGGACCGCTTCCTCGACCTCCTCCCACCAGCGCACGGGCTCGCCGTCGACCGCGACGATGCGGTCGCCCGGCGCGAGGCCCGCGGCTGCGGCGGGAGAGCCCGGCTCGACGGTCCCGACGATCGCGACGGGGCGGTCGATGCCCGCGGCGAGCGTGCCCCACACGACGAGCACGGGGAGGATCAGGTTCATCGCCGGCCCGGCGAAGATGATGAAGAGCTTCTGCCAGAGCGGCTTCGCGCCGAGCGTCTGCTGCTCGAGGTTGGGGTCGCCGCGCCACTCCGGCTCCTCGGTGCGGTCGCCGACCGCGTCCTCGTTCGCGTCGCCGAGCATCCGCACGAAGCCGCCGAGCGGCAGCCAGCCGACCACGTAGTCGGTGCCGCCGCGGCTCCAGGCGGCGCGGAAGCGGCCGAAGCCGATCGGCGGCCCGAACCCGATCGAGAACTTGAGCACGCGCACGCCGCAGAGCTTGGCGGCCGCGAAATGGCCGAACTCGTGCACGGTGATCAGCACGCCGAGCATCGCCACGAAGGCGAAGGCGAACTCCGGCACCGCGAGGAACCCGTTCACGCCCGACCTCCCGGCGCCACCGCCTGCGCACCCGCGGGCGCCGCCGACGCCCGCCCGCCGAACCGCTCCGCCAGCGCTTCGCGCGCCGCCCGCCGCGCCCACGCGTCCACCGCCAGCACGTCGTCGAGCTTCGACACCGGTGCGGCGGAGCGCGCCGAGAAGGCGTCGAGCACGTCGCCCACGACCGCGGCGATCGCGGGGAACGGCGCCTCGCGCGCGAGGAACGCGGCGACCGCGACCTCGTTGGCGGCGTTCAGCGCCGCCGGCGCCGCCTCGCCCGCCGCGAGCGCCGAGTACGCGAGCCCGAGGCACGGGAAGCGCTCGAGGTCCGGCTCCTCGAAGTGGAGCTTCCCGAGCGCGGGAAGGTCGAGCCGCGGGAGGCCGAGCGGCAGGCGCTCCGGCCAGGAGAGCGCGAGCGCGATCGGGCCCCGCATGTCCGGCAGCCCGAGCTGCGCGAGCACCGAGCCGTCCACGAGCTCGACCCACGAGTGCACGATCGACTCCGGGTGCACGGCTACCGCCACCTGGCCGGGCGCGGCGTCGAAGAGCCAGCGCGCCTCGACCACCTCGAGCCCCTTGTTCATGAGCGTGGCCGAGTCCACGGTGATCTTCGGGCCCATGGACCAGTTCGGGTGGCGCAGCGCCTCGTCGACGGTCGCCCGCGCGATCCGCTCGGCGGGCCAGGTGCGGAACGGTCCGCCCGAGGCGGTGAGGACGATCCGCGCGACGTCCTCGCGCCGCTGGCCCGCGAGCACCTGGAAGATGGCGCTGTGCTCGCTGTCGACCGGGAGGATGCGGGCGCCGGCGCGCGCGGCCTCGCGCACGACGAGCGCACCGGCGACGACGAGCACCTCCTTGTTCGCGAGCGCGACGCGGCGCCCGGCGCGCACGGCGGCGAGCGTCGGCCGCAGCCCCGCGGCGCCGACCACCGCGGCGACGACGACGTCCGCCGGGTGCGTCGCGGCCGCCTCGAGCCCTTCGGGTCCCGCGAGCACGCGCACCGGGCTGCCCGCGCCGAGGCGCGCACGCAGCTCCGCTGCCGCGCCGGGGTCGGCGACCGCCACCACTTCGGGGTGGAAGCGCTCGACCTGCGCCGCGAGCTCCTCGACGCGGCTCCCGGCGGCGAGCGCCGCCACGCGGAACCGCTCCGGGAAGCGCTCCGCCACCGCGAGCGTCTGGCGCCCGATCGACCCGGTGCTCCCGAGCACGCACAGCGACGTCACGCGCCGGCCCCGTTCCTCGCGCGGTGCGGAGCGACCTGCTCGGAGGTGAGGCCGAAGCGCCGCTCGCGGCCCTGGAAGGTGCGCAGCGCGTCGAGCAGCTCCTCGCGCCCGAAGTCCGGCCACAGCCGATCGCTGAAGTGGAGCTCGGCGTACGCCGACTGCCAGAGCAGGAAGTTCGAGATGCGCTGGTCGCCCGCGGTCCGGATGAGCAGGTCGACGTCGGGCAGCTCCGGGTCGTCGAGCCGTGCGGCGAAGCCCTTCTCGTCGAGCGCCTCCGGGTCGAGCGAGCGGTGCTCGTGCTCGCGCAGCAGCCGCCGCGCGGCCTCGACGATCTCGCTGCGGCCGCCGTAGTTGAGCGCGAACACGAGCTGCATGCCGGTGTTGCGCCGCGTGCGCTCGAGCGCCTCTTCCAGGCTGCGGCGCACGTTGGGAGGCAGGCGGTCGAGCCGCCCGACGTGGCGGATGCGCACCCCGTTCGCGACCGCCTCGTCGAGCTCCGAGGCGAAGTACTCCTCGGGCAGCTTCATGAGCGCGTCGACCTCGGGCTTGGGACGGCTCCAGTTCTCGGTGGAGAACGCGTAGAGCGTGAGCCAGGGCAGCCCGATTTCGCGCGCCGCCCGCGTCACGCGGCGCACCGCCTCCACGCCCGCGCGGTGGCCCTCGCTCCGCTCGAGGCCGCGGCGCTCGGCCCAGCGCCCGTTGCCGTCCATGATCACGGCGACGTGGCGCGGCAGCGCGTCGAGGCGGAGTCCGGGCGCGTCCATGCTCAGACCTGGAGGATCTCCTGCTCCTTCTGAGCGGACATCTCGTCGATCTTCTTGACGTGGGCGTCCGTCAGGTCCTGGATCTTCTTGTCCGCGCGCACGCGGTCGTCGGCGGGGAGACCGCCGTCCGCCTCGAGCTCCTTCAGCATCGTGAGCGCGGCGCGGCGCGCGTCGCGCACGCCGATCTTGTGCTCCTCGGCCACCTTCTTCAGGTGCCGCACGATCTCCTTGCGCCGCTCCTCGGTGAGCGGCGGGATCGGGATGCGGATCAGCCGGCCGTCGTTGTTCGGGGTGAGGCCGAGGTCGGAGCTGCGGATCGCGCGCTCGATCGCCTGGAGCGCGCCCTTGTCGAACGGCGACACGACGATGAGGCTCGGCTCCGGCGCGGTCAGGTTGGCCAGCTGCTGGAGCGGCGTCATCGCCCCGTAGTAGTCCACCTGCACGTCCTGGAGCAGCGCCGGGTTCGCGCGTCCCGTGCGGACCTTCTGCAGCTCGGAGCGCAGCCCGCGCAGCGCCTTGTCCATCGACTCGTTGGCCTCGTCGAGGACCAGCTGGACGTCTTCGTCGGCCATGCGGTCGCCTCTCCTAGTCGGCCACGAGCGTGCCGACGGATTCGCCCGCCACGACCTTGCGCACGTTGCCCGCGACCCGCATGTCGAACACGACGATCGGCACGGAGTTCTCGCGGCAGAGCGCGATCGCGGCCTGGTCCATGAACGCGAGGCCCTGCTGCACGACGTCGCTGTAGCGCAGGCGCTCGTAGCGGTGCGCGGCCGGCTCCTTCTCGGGGTCCGCGCTGTAGACGCCGTCGACCTTCGTCGCCTTCAGCAGGACCTCGGCATGGATCTCGGCCGCGCGCAGCGCAGCAGCGGTGTCGGTGCTGAAGTACGGGTTGCCGGTGCCGCCTGCGAAGATCACCACGCGGCCCTTCTCGAAGTGCCGGATCGCGCGGCGGCGGATGTAGAGCTCGCACACCGCCGGGATCTCGAGCGCGGAGAGCACACGCGTCGAGAGGCCGAGCTTCTCGAGCGCGTCCTGCAGCGCGAGCGCGTTCAGGATGCTGGCGAGCATCCCCATGTAGTCGGCGCTCGCGCGGTCCATGCCCTGGCTCGCGGCGGCGACGCCGCGGATGACGTTGCCGCCGCCGATCACGATCCCGATCTCGACGCCGCAGGCGTGGACCTCGCGGATCTCCTCCGCGATGGCGCGGATCACCGTGGGGTGGATGCCAAAGCCGTGGTCCCCGGCGAGAGCCTCGCCGGAGAGCTTGAGGAGGATGCGCCGGTACGCCGGCGTCACGCTCCCGAGGCCTCGCCGAGCTTGAAGCGCAGGAAGCCGGAGACCGCGAGGGCGCCGCCCCCGGCGGCGGCCTCGAGCAGCTTCCCGACGGTGCGGTCGGGGTCCTTCACGAACGGCTGCTCGAGCAGCACGACCTCGCCGTAGAACTTGCGCACGCGGCCCTCCACGATCTTCTCGACGACCGCGGCCGGCTTGCCCTCCTGCTCGGCCTGGCGCCGATACACCTCGCGCTCGCGTCCGACGAGGTCGGCGGAGACGCCCGCGCGGTCGACCGCGACGGGGCTCGGATCCGCCGCCGCGACGTGCATCGCGAGGTCCTTCGCGAGCCCGAGCGCGGCCTCGCTCGCGCCCTGCCCCGTCACGCCGACCAGCACGCCGAGCTTGCCGCCGGCGTGCACGTAGCCGCCCACCACGCCGCCCGGCGCCGCGAGCCGGCCGACGCGGTGGAGCACGATGTTCTCGCCGATCCGCGTCATCGCGCCCGCGAGCCGCTCGCTCACCTTCTCGCCCTTCTCCTCGGCGTCGAGCAGCGCGGCCGCGGAGTCGATGCCCGGACGCGCGGCCGCGACCCGGGCGAGCTCGCCGGCGAGCGCCTGGAAGTCGGGCGTCTTGGCGACGAAGTCCGTCTCGCAGCGCAGCTCGACGATGCCGCCGGCCTCGCCCGCGAGCGCGATCGCGACGGCGCCCTCGCTCGTCTCGCGCCCGGCGCGCTTCACCGCCTTCGCAAGCCCGCGCTCCCGCAGGACGAGCGCCGCGCGCTCGGGGTCGCCGCCCGCGTCGGCGAGCGCCTTCTTGCAATCCATCATCCCCGCGCCGGTGCGCTCGCGGAGCGCCTTCACGACGGCTGCGCTGATCTCGGCCACGTGCTCTCCTGCTCCTGCTCGCTCGGTTCGACTTCGCTCTGCGCCCGTCCGCGCTCTGGTCTCGGCTCGCGTTCTCGACAGCGCGGCCGCGAGGCCCAGGGCTCGCGCGCCTCGCTACTCGCCGGCCGCGCCGCCGCCCTCGGGCGGCTCGGTCGGGCCCGACGGCGCAGGCGGCGCAGGCGACGCAGGTGACTCGAGCTCCGCCGGCGGCCGGCGGCGCCGGCCCTCGGCGGAGTGCGTGCCGCCCGAGTGGCCGCCGCCCGACGCGCCGCGCCCCCGCCGCGGCGCCTGCCGGATCTCGACCACGCGGCGGCCGCCCGGCGCGAGGCTCGTCTGGCCCGCCGCGCGCGCCTCGTCGCTGACCTCCGCCTGCACGCGTTCGTTGAAGAGCGCCGCGCCCTCCTGGCACGCGTCCGCGACGAGCTTGCAGTAGTACTGGATGGCGCGGATCGCGTCGTCGTTGCCGGGCACGACGTAGTCGATGCCCTCCGGATTGCAGTTCGAGTCCACGATCGCGACGATCGGGATCCCGAGCCGCTGCGCCTCGGTGAGCGCGATGTGCTCGGCGCCGACGTCGATCACGAAGAGGGCGTCCGGCAGCCGGCTCATCTCGCGGATGCCGTCCAGCGACTTGCGGTACTTGGACACCGAGCGCGCGATCCGCGCGCGCTCCTTCTTCGAGACCTCGGCCGCCTTCTCCTCGTTCTCGAGCAGCTCGAGCTCTTCCTTGAAGCGCTCGATCGAGCGCTTCACCGTGCGGAAGTTCGTCAGCATGCCGCCGAGCCAGCGGTTGTTGACGTAGAACTGCCCGGCCCGGCGCGCCTCGTTGGCGACCGACTCCTGCGCCTGCCGCTTCGTGGCGACGAAGAGCACCTTGCCGCCGCGCGCGACCGTCTCGCGCAGGAAGTCGAGCGCCTCGCGCAGCCGCCCGTGGGTGGCGTCGAGGTTCAGGATGTGGATGCCGTTGCGCTCGCCAAAGATGAACGGGCGCATGCGCGGGTCCCAGCGCCGGGTCTGGTGCCCGAAGTGGGCGCCGACCTCGAGCAGCCCGCGCAGGCTCAGCTCTGAGGGGAGGAGGGCCGCAGCGGGCGCCGCGGTCGGGCGCGGCGCGGAGACGTCGCCGGTGGCTTCGGCCAAGGGAGCTCCTTCGCGGTTGGTCGACCGCCCCGGCCGTGGCTCCCCAACCCGGAAGCGGCCTGACCGGGCGTCCGAGGACCCGGCCCTCCGCACCGGGACCGCAGGGGCGGTCCGGAACGTGTGAGTTGGCGGGGTTTTAGCAGAGGCGAGCCGGCAGCGCCCGCCCGCCGGGCGCCGCACGCGCCGCCCGCGCGGCGACGCCCGCGCGGGACGGCTACGTCGTGTACTCCGCGTTGACCTTCACGTACTCGTAGCTGAGGTCGCAGGTCCAGACCGTCGCCTCGCCGCGGCCGCGCGCGAGGTCGACGGCGATCTCGAGCTCCGGGTCGGCCATCGCGGCGCCCGCGCGCCGCCGCGCGGCCGGACCGGCCGAGCGCCCGTTGCGGAAGACCGTGACGCCCGCCCAGCGCACTTCCGCGCGCGCTAGGTCGAGCTCGACGCGACCGGCGCCGACGGTCTGCAGGATGCGG
>DATAGA010000264.1:0-2048 GCA_036257215.1 Myxococcota bacterium | reverse complement strand
GAGGTGGTGGAGCACGAGCGACGTGACGACGTGCTCGAAGCTCGCGTCCGGATAGGGCAGGGCGTCGCCGAAGCCCTGCTCGAACGCGACGTCGAGCCCCGCCGACGCGGCCTTCTCCCTGGCGCGGCCGAGCGCCTTCGGATCGGGGTCGATCGCGTGCACCCGCGCGCCCGGATGGCTGCGCTTGAGCGCGATCGCCAGGTCTCCGGTGCCGCAGCCGAGGTCGAGCACGCGGGCGCCGGCCTCGATGCGCGCGTCCTCGAGCAGCCAGGCGCGGTGGCGCGCGGTGCCGAGCAGCCAGTTGAGCGGGTCGTAGAGCCCGAGCAGCCGGTCGTGGCCGGCGGCGGGGATGAAGTGGCGGTGGCCGTGCGAGTGGGTGCGGGAGTCCATGGCGTCCTCCGGGCGTTCGCGAGAGAGCCTACCGCGAGGGCGCGTGGAAGGACGACCGTCGTCAGCGCAGCCCCGCGTGGGCGGCGAGCGCGCGCCCGAGCGCAGCGCGCGCGTTTGCGCTCGGCACGCGCTGCCCCGCGCCTCGCAGCCACAGCTCGTCGGAGACGCGGTCCGCCTGTGTCTCGAGCCGCAGCGCGACGGGGAAGAGCGCGAAGTACGCGAGGCGCCGCAAGAGGCCCGCGAGAAAGCCGACGCAGTCCGGCGCGCTCACCGCGAGGCGCAGCGAGCCGCCGTGCGCGTCCGACGCGTCGAGCTCGTAGGCGTGGAGCCGAAGCGGTGTCGCGAACCCACGGCCCGCGTCGGTGCGGGCGAGCGCGACGAGGTCGAGCGCTGCCAGCGTCGGGGCGCCCGCGAGCGGACGCACGTCGAAGCGCGCGCTCCAGAGGCCGCCTCGCGACGCGCGCGCCTCGCCGCGCTCGATGCTGATCGAGCGCTCCGCGAGGCCGGCTGCGAGGTTGCCCGCCCAGCCGGGTGTGAGCCGACCCTCGAGCGAGAGTACGTGCAGCCCGCTTCCGAGGGGTTCCACCGACGCGCGCGCGTCTCGCGCGCCGAGCGACACGGCGACACCGGATTCCACTCTCTCACCCCTGCCCCCGGCGGCGAGGAGAGCAAAGGGCGTGCCAGTGCGGCGAGCGGCCTCGCGCTTGCGGCCCCCCGGCGCCGGAGCCGCCGCCGCGGCGGCGGGCAGCACTGCCCGCGCGACGGGCTGCCGGGTCCGGCCCAGCTGTGCGGCGCCGGACGAGCGTCAGGACACCTCGCCTGCGACGCGGTTTCGGACCGCCTTCCAGCCCCACGCGGCGCGATAGCGCAGCCCGTACTCGGCCGGCGGCTCGATCAGGCCCTCCGTGGCCGCATCCCACGCCGCGCGCCGCGCGCCGCGCGGGAGCGCCGCGTACGCCGCCGCCATCGCGTGCACCTCGTCGCGCAGCTGCTCGCCGAGGACGCGCGCGTCGAAACGCGCCTCGACGAGGCGGCGCGCGTTCGCGCCGAGCCGCGCGCGCAGCGCGGGGTCCTCCGCGAGCCGCAGCATCGCTGCCTCGAGCCCGGCGACGTCGCCCTCGTCCACGAGGAGGCCCGTCTCCTCGTGGACGACCGCGTCGGGGATGCCGGCGTGGCGCGAGCCGACGACGGGGAGGCCCGTCGCGAGCTCCTCGAGCACGACGTTGGGGAGCCCCTCGGCCCGTCCGTCCGGCGCCGTGACGCTCGGCTGGAGCGCAAAGTCCGCGCGCCCGAACTCGTCGACGAGCGTCTCGATCGGGACGACGCCCCGGAAGTGGACGGCGTCGCCGACGCCGAGCGCCTCCGCCTGCGCGCGAAGCGCCGCCTCCAGCGGGCCTTCGCCGAAGAGATGCAGCGTCGCGCCGCGGTGTCGGCGGGCCAGCCCGGCGAACGCCTCGAGCGCAAAGCGATGGCCCTTGAAGTCCATGAGCCGCGCGCCGAGCGCGATCCGCGGCGGACGCCCGCTGCGCCCGGAGCGATCCGGGAGCGGATAGCTCTCGAGCGTGATTCCCATGTGGAGCAGGCCCGTCCGCGACGCGTCCATCCCGAACTCGAGGAGGCGCGCCACGACGTTGCTCGAGACGCCGCGGTAGCGCGCC
>DATAGA010000237.1:0-6692 GCA_036257215.1 Myxococcota bacterium | reverse complement strand
CGAGGCCTTGCACGCTAGAAACTACCGCACGCCCCGCGGGCGTCAACGCGACGGCTGCTATCGTGGACGAGATGGGACGCGCGACGCTCCTCGCGCTCGCATTCGGCGCCGCCGGCAGCTGCGACGCGTCGCAGGTGCTGGCGTGGGCGCTCGCCGCGGCGGGACGGCCCACGGTCCGCGTCGTCGACGCAGCCACGGCGGCCGACCTCGCGGCCGCGGGGGGCACGCTCGTCGAGGCTCGCGGGGACGAGCTCGGGCGCGGGATCGCCGAGATCCCGGGGGCGACGGCCGTGCGCGACGGCGCGCCCCTTGCCGAGCTACCGGCGGGTCGCACCTTCGTGGTCGTCTCACAGGAGCCGGAGCTCGCGCTCAAGCTGGGCGCGCGCCTCGCGCGGGAAGGCGCGGGACCGGTTGCGGTGGTCGCGGACGGGCTCCCGGGATGGGGCCCGGCGCTCGAACGATCGGAAGCCAGGGAGGAATGATGGCCGCTGTGCTCGACGTGACGGATGCGAAGTTCGAGGAGGAGGTCGTCAAGTCCGCGACGCCCGTGATCGTCGACTTCTGGGCCGAGTGGTGCGCGCCCTGCCGCGCCATCGCTCCGTGCATCAAGGATCTCGCCTCCAAGTACGGCGATCGCGTCAAGGTCGTGAAGATGAACATCGACGAGAACCCGAACACCCCGGGGACCTACGGCGTGCGCGCGATCCCGACGGTGCTCGCGTTCAAGAACGGCGTCGTCGTCGAGCAGATCACCGGCGCCCGCCCGCGCGCAGCGTTCGAGAGCATGGCGGAGAAGCTGCTCGCGTAGCGTGCGCCTCGAACGAGCGCCGCGCGCTAGACCGCGTCGCGCTCGGCGACCGTCACCGGGTCCGCGAGATCCTCGAGGCGCGGCGGCGGCAGGCGCGGTCGCTCGGGCGGCGTGAAGAAGCGGACCGGCCAGTGCCGCCGCGCCGCGACCCGGTAGAGGCGCGGGTCGGGGTTCACGACGACGGGGTGGCCGACGAGCTCGAGCAGCGGCAGGTCGGTGACCGAGTCGGTGTAGAACCAGCTCTTCGCGAGGTCGATGCGCTGCTCGTCGACCAGCTGCTGGAGCCAGTAGATCTTCCCCTCCTCGAAGCAGATGGGGTCGATCACGCGGCCGGTGAAGCGCCCGCGCTCCACCTCGAGCCGGGTGTAGAGGATGTGTTTCACGCCGAGGCGCGCGGCGAGCGGCTTCACGACGTACTTGGTGGCGCCGGAGACGATCACCACGACGTGACCTGCCTCGGTGTGGTGGCGCACGAGCTCGACCGCTTCCGGGTAGATCGTCGGCGCCACCCACTGGTCGAACCAGGCCTGCGCCTCGCGCGTCAGCGCGCGCTCGCTCTCGCCCGCGAACTGCTCCATCGCGTCGGCGGTCCAGGCGCGGATGTCGAGGATGCCGGCCTTGTAGCGCAGGTACGCGACCAGCCCGAGCGCGAGCTCCCAACCCGAAAGGCGGCCCTGCTCGTAGCGGTAGCGCATGAACAGCGCCCCCGAGTTCTCGGCGATCAGCGTCTTGTCCATGTCGAAGAAGGCGCCGACGCGGGGGCGGACGCGGCGGCGGGGGCGGGCCATGCCTCAGAACATATATCGCCGCATCGAGACGTTCAGCAGGAGCCCGAGGCCGATCAGCGACGCGAGCAGCGACGAGCCGCCGTAGGAGAAGAGCGGCAGCGGAACGCCGATCACCGGCGCGAGCCCGAGCACCATCGCCACGTTGATCACGGCGGGCCAGAACAGGAGCCCGACGATGCCCACCGCGAGCATGGCGCCGAACGCGTCCTTGGAGTTGCGGGCGATCGCGAGCCCCCAGAGCAGGATGCACAGGTAGAGCCCGAGCACCGCGACGCTGCCGACGAAGCCCCACTCCTCGGCGAGCACGGAGAACACGAAGTCCGAGTGCTGGGTCGGCAGGAAGCGCAGCTGCGTCTGCGTGCCGTCGAGCCAGCCCTTGCCGAGCAGCCCCCCGGAGCCGACTGCGATCTTCGACTGGATCGCCTGGTAGCCCGACGCGAGCGGGTCGCGCGAGGGGTCGAGGAAGTCGAGGATGCGCTTCTGCTGGTAGTCCTTCAGGAAGAAGGACCACAGCCCCGCGAGGCCGAGCGCACCGGCGCCGGCGAGCCCCGCCCACGAGCGCCACGGAATGCCGGTGAAGGGAAGGTACGTGCAGGCGATGAGGAGCGTGAGCACGGCGACGCCGAGATCGCGCTGCAGGATGATGATGCCGACCGGGAGCGCGGCGATGAGCGAAGGCGCGGCGAGATCGCGCAGCCGCTGGATGCGGCCGGGCGGATGGCGCTGGAACCAGCGCGCGAGCGCGACGATGAGGCCCAGCTTCGCGAGCTCGGCAGGCTGGAGCGAGAACGGTCCCCAGATCAGCCACGAGCGGTTGCCGCGCGTGAGCGGCGCGAGCACGAGCGTCGACGCGAGCAAGAGGAGGCTCGCGGCGAATACCACGTTCGCGAGGCGTTCGAGCCGGCGGTAGTCCATCGCGATCGCGACGAACATGAGCGGCGCCGCGAGCGCGAGCGCCAGCGCCTGCCGGCGGAACTCGGGCGGCAGCCCGACCTCGCTGCCGGAGCGCGTCGCGGAGTAGAGGTTCGCGAACCCGAACGCGAGGAGCAGCGTCACGAGCCCGAGCAGCAGCCAGTCGAAGTGCTGGAGCGAGCGGCGGTCAATCGACGGCACGCGCGCCTCCAGCGGCGGCTTGCAGGTTCTCGAGCGTCGCGGGCGCGGGCTCGGCGGGCGTGGCCGGCGCGGCGGGCTCCGCGGGCGGGGGCGGCGCGATGCGGCCCGTCTTCTCGAAGTAGCGCTGCAGCACGCGCTGCGCGACGGGCGCTGCGGCGGTCGAGCCGTGCAGTCCGTGCTCGACGAGCACCGCGACGGAGATCTCCGGCGCCTCGACGGGCGCCACGGCGGCGAACCAGGCGTGGTCGCGGAAGCGCTTCGGGATGTCGGCCTCCGCCATGCCGAGCGTGCGCTCGAGTCGCACCACCTGCGAGGTGCCCGTCTTCCCGCCGACGCGCACGCCCGCGACCCGCGAGCGGCTGCCGGTGCCGCCCGGCTCCGACACCACCGCCTCGAGCCCGCGCATCACGGCCGCCATGTGGCGGTCGGAGATCTCGAGGTTGGCGAGGACCTCGGGCGGGAACGACTCCACCTCGTTGCCGGCCGCGTCCTCGACGCGCAGCGCGAGGCGCGGGCGCAGCACGCGCCCTCCGTTCGCGAGCGCGGCGTAGCCGACGGCGAGCTGCACCGGCGTCACGAGGTCGTAGCCCTGCCCGATCGAGACCGACACCGTCTCGCCGGGGTACCAACGCTCGCCGAAGCGCCGCTTCTTCCACTCCGGGCTCGGCATCACGCCCGGGGCCTCGTGCGCGAGCCCGACGCCGGTCTGGTGCCCGAGACCGAGCGTCGTCATGAACGCCGAGAGCCTCTCGATCCCGAGCTTCACGCCGATCGTGTAGAAGAAGACGTCGCAGGAGCTCCGCAGCGCCACGTGCAGCGTCACCGTCCCGTGGCCGCCGCGCTTCCAGCAGCGGTACGCGCGGCCGCCGTACCAGTACGAGCCGGGGCAGAACACGGTCGTGTGCTCGTTGATCACGCCCTCGTGCAGCGCCGCGGCCGCCATGAACGCCTTGAACGTGGAGCCGGGCGGGAACTGGTTCTGGATCGCCCGGTTCTGGAGCGGCACCCACTCGTCGGTGGTGAGCGACTTCCAGGTCGCGCTGTCGATGCGCCCCGCGAAGTCGTTCGGGTCGTAGGCGGGACGCGACACCATGGCGAGCACGTCACCGGTCCGCGCGTCGAGGGCGACGACCGCACCCGTCGGCCGCGGGTCGTTCGGCAGCTCCACCTCGCGCATCGCCTGCTCGGCCGCGCGCTGGAGGTCGAGGTCGAGCGCGAGCACGAGGCGGCGGCCGGGCCGCGGCTTCACCTCCTCGAGCACGTCCATCTCGCGCCCGGCGACGTCGACCACGACGTTGCGGCCTCCGGCCACGCCGCGCAGCCTCCGCTCGAACACCGCCTCTAGCCCGGTCTGACCGATGACGTCGCCGGAGCGGTAGCCGTCGAACTCGTCCTTCTCGAGCTGGTCCGACCGGATCTCGCCGAGCGAGCCGAGCAGGTGCGCGGCGAGGTCGCCCTCGAGGTAGTGGCGGCGCGGCTCGACCTCGGTCGCGACGCCGGCGAGCGCGTAGCGGTGGACCTCGACGCGCGCGAGCTGGTCCGGCGAAAGGTCGTCTGCGAGCCGCACGGGCTTGAAGCGCGTCGCGCGGCTCGGCTTCCCGAGCGCCTTTTCGAGGCCGGACGGGTCCTCACCGAGCAGCTGGCCGAGGGCCGCGAAGGTGCGCTCGGGGTTGCGCAGGTCGTCCGGCACCACCTCGAGCCCGAACGCCGGCCGCGTCGTGGCGAGGACGCGTCCGTCCCGGTCGACGATCTCGCCGCGCGGCGCCTCCAGCCGCATCGTGCGCACCGAGTTGCGCTCGGACTGGCGCCGCAGCTCGTCGCCCTCGATCAGCTGCAGCTGGAACAGGCGGCCGGCGAAGAGACCGAAGACGAGCCCGACGGCCACCATCGCGAGCCGGACCCGGCCCGGCTGGACCGGGTCGCTGCCGCGATCGAGCGTCCTCGGCACCGGAGCCTCAGATCACCGGCCGGCGCCGGGTGTCGAAGCGCACCTCGCGCCGGCGGGCGTCTCCCTCCTGGAGCGTCGCGAGGAGCCCCGACACCAGCCGGTGGAGCGGCGGCGCGAGGGCGGCGTTGAGGAGGGCGCGGCCGAGCACGGACGGGAGCGCGTCGAGGCCGAGCGGGCTGGCGCCGGCGAAGAGGTTGGCGATCGCGGCGAGCCCGACCGCGTCGAGCAGCGAGAGCGCGAAGCAGAACGAGGCGAGCGGCAGCCCGCGCTCGAGGTGGAACTGGGCGTGGACGACCCGCGTCGCGGCGAAGGCGAGGAGGCGCAGCAGCGCGAACTGGCCGAGCAGCGTGCCGGAGAGCACGTCCGCGCCGTAGCCGAGGCCGGCGGCGAGGAGCAGCGCGCCGACCACCGGCGCTTCGACCGCCGCTGCGACCGTGAGCAGGAGGCCGAGGTCGGGGACGAGCGCGGGCGGCAGCAGCGCCGCGAGCGCGCCCTGGAGAACCACCGCGGCGAGGCCGAGCAGCGCGAGCACCGCGAGCGGGCGCATCACGGCCGCCGCTCCGTCCGGGCGCCGCCGCCGAGCTGTGCGGACTCCTCGGGCAGGTCGCCCTCGCCCGCGTAGAGCAGGTCCATCGTCGGCCCGCGGTGGAGCATCACGAAGACCTGCTCGAGCCGGCCGAAGTCCGCAGCCGGCTGCACGGTCGCGGTGTGGAGCAGGCTCGAAGCGTCCGCCTGCACCTCGGTGACGCGCCCGACGCGCAGGCCCTTCGGGTGCACGCCGCCGACGCCGGAGGTGATGACCTCGTCACCGGGCTTCACATCGTCGCCCCGGACCATGAACGTGAACTCGAGCGCGCCCGAGCCGGTGCCCCGCACGATGCCCCGCGCGCGGCTGCGCTGGATCATGCCGTCGACGGCGCTCTGGCGGTCGAGCAGCAGCATCACCCTTGCGGCATGGCTCGAGGCGGCGGTCACCAGGCCGACGAGCCCGCTGTCGGTCACGACCGGCATCCCGGAGCTGACCTCGTGCCCGCGGCCGCGGTCGATCAGGACCGAGCGGAACCAGGGCGACACGTCGTGCCCCACGACCTCGGCCGGCTGGAGCGGGACGCCGAAGTTCTCGCGCATCTCGGCGATGCGCTGCAGGTTGCCGCTCGCGACGATCGCCTCTGCGTACTGGAGGTTCTGCTCCTCGAGCTGCGCGACGCGCGCGCGCAGTCGCTCGTTCTCGTCGCGCAGCCCGACGAGCGCGACGTAGCGCGACCACACGCCCCGCGTCGCCTCGACCGGGAAGAGCAGCGCCTTCTGCACGGGGACCACGAGCTCGAGCAGCGCGCTCCCGATGGCGCGGTCGCGGCCGAGACCCGCCAGCACGCGGCGGTCCGCCACCATCGAGAAGAGGGTGAGCAGCACGAGCCCCGCGAACAGCAGCGGGAGCCCCATTCGGCTCAGAAACTCGCGCATGACCCCCCGCGCGCAGGGCGCGTCGCGGCGCCGGACGGCCGCGTCAGGACTGGATGCTGACGTCCTTCAGCAGCGGCCCGTCGAGGCAGCGGCCGACGCCCACTGCGACGGCCGTGAGGGGGTCCTCGGCGAGCATCACGGGCAGGCCGGTCGCCTCCCGCAGCAGGATGTCGAGATTGGCCAGCAGCGCGCCACCGCCGGTCATCACGATGCCCTTGTCGACGATGTCGGCCGCGAGCTCCGGCGGCGTCCGCTCGAGCGCGAGCTTCACGCTCTCGACGATCGCGTTCACCGGCTCCTGCAGGGCCTCCATGACCTCGTCCGACTTGATCTCGAGGGTCTTCGGCACACCGCCGACGAGGTCCCGCCCCTTGACCTCCATGCTGCGCACGTCGACGGTCGGGTAGGCGGTCCCGATCGACATCTTGATGAGCTCCGCGGTGCGCTCGCCGATCAGCAGGTTGTACTTGCGCTTCACGTAGTTGATGATCGCGTCGTCCATCTTGTCGCCGCCGACGCGAACCGAGTTCGAGTAGACGATCCCCGAGAGCGAGATGACCGCGACCTCGGT
>DATAGA010000199.1:0-3297 GCA_036257215.1 Myxococcota bacterium | reverse complement strand
CGAAGTTCACGCTGGCGTACACCCGCGCGGGCCTCACGCCCGACGGGCGCTCGACCTGGTTCCTGCCGCGGCTCCTCGGCACGCGCCGCTCGCTCGAGCTGATGCTCACGAACCGGGTGCTGACCGCGGCGGAGGCGCTCGAGTGGGGGCTCGTGAACCGCGTCGTCCCGGCGGCGTCGGTCGTCGGCGAGGCCGAGGCGCTCGCCCGCGAGCTCGCCGCTGGCGCTACCGACGCCTTCGGCGCGACGAAGCGCCTCCTGCTCCTCTCCGGCAGCCAGGGCCTCGAGACGCAGATGGAGCTCGAGGCGCGCGCGATCGCCGACGCGTCGCGCTCGGCCGACGCCGCCGAGGGCATCGCGGCGTTCCTCGCCAAGCGCGCGCCGCGCTTCGAGGGAAGGTAGTTGGAGAAGCTCGTCTACCTGCTCTGGCCTCGTCCCGAGCACGACGGCGACGCGCTGCGCGAGGCGCTGCTCCGCGAGGTCGCGCCGCGCCTGCTCGCGGCCGGCGCGCGCACGCTCACCGTGAACGTCGCCGACGCCGAGGCGGCCGTGCAGCTCCCCGTCCCCGCTCCCGCGGGCGAGACGCTGCCCGCCGCCGAGGTGACGCTCTTCGTCGACTGCCACGACCGGCGCGCGCCGATCGAGGAGGCGCTCGCGCGCGTCTCGTCGCGCCTCGCGGGCTACCTCGTGAGCGAGGCGCTCTACCGCGACTACGGCGGCAACCGCTTCTCGCCGCCGCGCGACTGGCCCGACGGCCAGCGCTCGCCCGGCCTGCTCATGGTGACGCTGCTCGAGCGCCCCGCCCGGCTCGAGCACGGCGCCTGGATCGCCCACTGGCACGGCGTGCAGTCGCCCGTGTCGGAGGAGATCCAGCCGCGCACGCGCTACGTGCGCAACGAGGTGATCCGCCCGCTCACCGCCGGCGCGCCGCCCTTCGAAGGCATCGTCGAGGAAGCGTGGCCTTCGAAGCGACACGTGACGGACCCGATGCTCTTCTACCTCGGCGAAGGATCGACGGAGCGCATGCGGGCCCACGTGGGGCGGATGCTCGAGAGCGTGCGCGGCTTCCTCGACCTCGACCGCATCCGCGCGGTGGCGATGAGCGAGTACCTGGTGCGGAGTCAGCCGGGCTGACCCGGACCGGACGTGACGGGCGTCACGCCTCGGGGCACCCCCGGGGTCGATGGAGCGCCCATGCCCCGAGCCCCCCTCCTCGCGCTGGCGGCGGCGCTCGCCGCCGCGCCGGGCGCCCGGGCCGGGGAGGCGGCGACCGAGTGCCTCGCCGATTTCCGCTTCCAGGGCGCGCCCGCGCAGCGCATCCGCTGCGTCGACGGCGACCCGGCCTGCGACGCCGACCCGACCCCGGGGGTCTGCCGCTTCGACGTGTCGGTGTGCTTCAACACCACTGACCCGAAGCTGCGCTGCACTGCGCGCGAGCTCGAGCATTACGACGTGGAGAACGTCGAACCCGACACCGATGGGCGTCACGATTTCGAGTTCGGGGCGCTCCAGACCGCGGTCGACACGCTCGGCTTCCCGATCGCGGCCAACGAGACCGAGCTCTGCGCCGGCCCGGTCGCGATGCTGCTTCCGCTCGCGGTGCGCGTGCAGCGGTCGGGCGCCGACTACGGCTCGTTCAAGAAGACGCTGCGCGCGGACACGTTCGGCCCCGGCGACCCGCTCGACCGCGACGCGCTGCCCATGAAGTGTCTGCCGGCGAAGGGCGCGGACCCGTGCGACGGCATCGACTCGACGTTCGCCGAGATCGAGCGGCACGTCTTCACCGGCTGCACGCGCGACACCTGCCACAACGCGCCCGGCGGGGGGCACACGTTGACCCTCCTGCCCGGCGAGGCCTACGCGGACCTGATCGGCGCGATGCCCGACAGCACGATCGCAGCAGCGGCCGGGAAGCTGCGCGTCGCGCCCGGCGAGCCGGACCGCAGCTTCCTGCTCTACAAGCTGCGAGGCGAGCTCCTCGCCGGCGAAGGCGCGCGCATGCCGCGCGACCTGCCGAAGCTCTCCGCGAAGAAGGTCCGCCTCGTCGAGGCGTGGATCGAGGCGGGCGCGCCCGCGACCGGCTTCGTCGCCGACGTCGGCTGCCGGCCCTGACGCGCGCCGAGGGGGCTTCCCCTCGCCGCTCCTTCCGCGAGGACTCCCCGCCCGCCGCCGCGCGCGTCTATGATGCCGCGGTCGACCGCGGTCGACGGGAGGTCGAGCATGGAGTTCCTGAGCCGCTGGCGCGAGCCGATCTACGCGCTGCTTCGCATCGTGGTGGGCTTCCTGTTCATGTGCCACGGAGTGCAGAAACTGAACATGATCTTCACGGGTGCGGAGCTGCCGCCGATGCCGCCGCCGCTCTTCTACCTCACGGCGCTGATCGAGAGCCTCGGGGGGCTGCTCGTGATGATCGGCCTCTTCGCCGGCCCCGCCGCCTTCATCTGCAGCGGCACCATGGCGGTCGCCTACTTCATGGCCCACCAGCCGCAGGGGCTGCTCCCGCTGCACAACAAGGGCGAGCTCGCCGCGATCTACTCCTGGGTGTTCCTGTACATCGCGGCGCGGGGCTCGGGAATCTGGAGCGTAGACGCCGCGCGCGGCAGGAGCCCGAGCGTCGGCTAGGCGCGCACCCGCTCCGGCTCGAAGGCGACCCGCATCTCCTTCACGCCGTTGATGAAGTTCGAGCGCAGGCGCCGCGGCGGCGCGAGCAGCCGCGGCCGCCGCAGCCGCGCCACCATCTCCTCGAAGATGACGTTGAGCTCGAGGCGCGCGAGGTTCGCGCCCAGGCAGTAGTGCTCGCCGATGCCGAAGGCGAGGTGCTCGTTGCCGGGGCGCGTCACGTCGAAGCGGTCGGGGTCGGCGAACACCTCCTCGTCGCGGTTGGCCGACGGGTACCACATCACGACCTTGTCGCCCTCGCGAATCCGCTTGCCGCGGATCTCGGTGTCGCGCGTGGCCGTGCGCCGGAAGTAGTGGACCGCGGGGTCGTAGCGCAGGATCTCCTCCACGGCGTCCGGGACCCTTGTCGGCTCGCGCACGAGCAGCTCGAGCTCCTCGGGGTGCTCCATCAGCGCCTTCCAGCCGTTGGTCGTCACCGTCCGGGTCGTCTCGTTGCCGGCGATGCAGAGCAGCAGGAAGAACGAGCAGTACTCGATCTCGGTGAGGTTCTCCCCGTCGACCTCGCTGCGCAGCAGGATCGTGGTCAGGTTGTCGGCGGGCTCCGACTTGTAGCGCTCGGCCAGCTGCATCGCGTACGTGAAGATCCCCGCCGACGCCGCCATGCGGGTGGCCTCGTCGC
>DATAGA010000165.1:0-2697 GCA_036257215.1 Myxococcota bacterium | reverse complement strand
GGAGCGGCGGCATCGAAGTCCCCGCGGAGGCGCGCTGGAGGGTGGCGCAGCCCGCGGCGCGCCGCCCGGACCCGAACGTCACCGCGTGCGCTGGCCGAAGAGCCCCGCGTGCTTCGTCACCACGAGGTCCCCGAGCACGGTGGCCTGACACGCGAGCCGCAGCCCCGACGCGGGTTCGTGCGGAAAGGACTTCAAGCGCTGTAGCTCCGCCGCGGTCGGCTCGCTGACCGGGCCCTCGATCTGCACGGCGCACGTCCCGCACAAGCCTCGGCCGCGGCAATGGAGGGCGCGCGCGACGACCGTGTAGAGCGGCAGCCGCGCGCGCACGAGCACCATGCGGAGGTTGGCGCCGAGCGGGCACTCGACGCACTTCCCCGCGAACGAGACGGTCGGCACGGCGCGTCTCCTCGGAAGACACCGAGGCTAGCACCCTGCCTAGATCGGGCGAGCGATCAGAAGTTGTAGCCGCTCTCGTTGTGCAGCGAGAGGTCGAGGCCGTGGCGCTCGTCGCCTTCGTCCGCGCGCAGGCCGATCGTCGCGTCGAGCGTGCGCAGCAGCAGCCAGGAGACGGCGACGCTCCAGACGATCGCGACCACCGCGCACAGCGCCTGCACGCCGACCTGCCGCGCGACGTCGAGATCCGCGACCTGACCGCCGAAGCGGTCCGACGCGAAGATGCCGACGAGCAGCGTCCCCAGCAGCCCGCCCACGCCGTGGACGCCGAACGCGTCGAGCGAGTCGTCGTAGCCTCCCCAGCGCTTGAGCGTCGTGGCGCCTAGGAAGCACGCGAGCCCGGAGCCGAACCCGATCACGAGCGCGCCGATCGGGCCGATCGTCCCCGAGCCCGGCGTCACCGCCGCGAGCCCCGCGATCGCACCCGTCGCGAAGCCGAGCACCGACGGCTTGCCGAAGCGCGCCCACTCGATCGCCATCCAGGTGAGGGCCGCGACCGACGGCGAGATCTGCGTGACGAGCATCGCCATGCCGGCCTGGCCGCTGGCCGTCACGGCGCTGCCGGCGTTGAAGCCGAACCAGCCGACCCACAGCATCCCCGTCCCGACGACGGTCAGCGTGAGGCTGTGCGGCGGCATCGGCGTCTGCGGGTAGCCCTCGCGGCGGCCGACGACGAGCGCCGCGACGAGCGCCGAGAACCCCGCGGTGATGTGGACGACGATGCCGCCCGCGAAGTCGAGCACGCCGAGCCGCGCCATCCAGCCGGTGGGGCCGCCCCAGACCATGTGACACACCGGGAGGTAGACGAGGGTGAGCCAGAGCGTGGAGAACCAGAGCATCGCCGAGAACTTCATGCGCTCGGCGAAGGCGCCGATGATGAGCGCGGGCGTGATGATGGCGAACGTCATCTGGAACGTGACGAACACCGTCTCGGGCACCGTGCCCTGCACGCTCGCCGCGGTGACTCCGCGCAGGAAAGCCTTCGAGAGGTCGCCGAGGAAGGTCGCGGCGGCGCCGGGGTCGGCCGGGGCCCCGAGGCGGCCGAAGGCGAGGCTGTAGCCGTACGCCACCCAGAGCACCGTCACGACGGCGGTGATCGCGAGGCACTGCATCAACACCGAGAGCACGTTCTTCGAGCGCACGAGACCGCCGTAGAAGACGGCGAGCCCGGGGAGCGTCATGAAGAGGACGAGCGCCGTCGCGGTGAGGAGCCAGGCGGTGTCGGCGGGATTCGGCTGCGGCACGAAGGGCCTCCGAGCGGGGTTGGGGCGAAACGCGGCGCAGTTGAGCACGAATGAACGCGCCGCTGCAAGGCGGAACCTCGTCCCCGGCGTCCGGCTGCTCCGGGAGGCCGGTTCGACCCCTCGGGTCCCGCGCCGCCAGCGCTACCGAGCGGCCAGCTCGACCGCGGCGGCGAGGACGGCGATGGCCGCGACCCAGCTCCCCGCGACGCGCACCGCGAGCTCGAGCGCTCGGTGCGGAAACCGCTCGAGCGCGAGCTGCAGCGCGCCCACCGCGGGGAGGGGCGCGCAGGCAACTCCGAGGGCGTAGAGCGCCGGGCGCGCGAGGTCCGGCTCGGCCGCGAGCGAGCCCGCGCCCTGAGCCGCGCCGAGGAGGCCGGCGAGCAGCGCGCCTACCACGCCGCCCGGCACGCGGTGCAGCGCCACGGCGACGCCGAGCGCGGCCGCCCCGACCCGCGCGATCGCCTCGGCGCCGGGGAGCGCGCCTGCGACCGCGAAGGCGAGTGCGCCTGCGGCGGTGCCCGCGCAGAACGCGAGGGGGAGCCCGGCGCGCGCGCGCCCCGCGAGCTGCGTCGCGGCGAGCGCGACGCCGAGCACGAGGAGCAGCGACGGCGCGTGGAGCACCGGCTGCAGGAGCCCGGCGTAGAAGTCGCCCACGGGGAGCGTGTGCGCGTGCGCGCCGGCTGGGGTCGCGACAGCCAGCCCGCAAACGAGCGCGGTCCGGGACCGCCGACCGAGCGGGCTCACGCGGGAGGCAGCGCCGGGACGCGAGGGCGACCCGCGGCGCGCTCGGCGCGACTCACGTCGCGAGGAGGCGCCAGGCGAGGTAGAGACCCGCGGCGGCGATCGCGCTGCCACCTGCGCGAAGGGCGCGCAGCCCGTTCGGCAGGTGGACCCCGAGCCCGAGCCCGATGCCCGTCAGATGCAGCGCGCCCGTCGCGACGACGAAGCCCGCGCTGTACGCGAGGGGGCCTGCCTGGCCGGGCAGCTCGGTGCCGTGGGC
>DATAGA010000145.1:0-3057 GCA_036257215.1 Myxococcota bacterium | reverse complement strand
CTTGAGCAGCGCCGCTCCCGCGGCGCCGGCGTGCGCTCGCAGGAGAGTCTCGAGCGCGGGCTCGGGCAGCGCGCGCGCGCGCAGGCCGCGCAGCGCCTCGAGCCGGACGTCCGCCGCGAGCCGTCCGGGGCGGAGCGCGCGCCGCGTGCGGCTGCGCGCGTGGTCGGCCGCGCGGCGCTCCGCCGCCAGGCCCGCCGCGCGCAGGCGCGCGCGCGCGTCCGCCCCGTACGGGCGCGCGAGGCCGAGCGCCGCGGCGCGCAGCCGCACGCGGTCGGCGGCGCTCGCGTGCGGCCAGAGCGAGTAGTCGAGCCAACCGAGGTCCGCGGCTTGGGCGGCGGCGCCAGTGCGGCGGCGGGCGTGCTGCAGGTCGAGCAGCACGGGGCCCCGCGCCGTCGCGAGCACGTTGCCGGCGTGGAGGTCGCCGTGCGCGAACCCGGCCCGGTGCAGTGCGGCGACCGCCTCCCCGAGTGCGCGGAGGAGGGCGCGACGCTCGCCGCGCGGCGCCCGCAGCGCCTCCACGAGCGGGACGCCCTGCACGAAGCGGAGCGCGAGGAGCGCGTCGCCGTCCGCCTGCTCAGCCAGGCCGAGCGGCTCGGGCACCGGGGCACCGGCTGCGCCGAGCGCGCGGAGCGCCCGTTCTTCGCGTCGGGCGGGGCTCCAGCCGAGCCGCGCCTTCCAGCGCTCGCGCAGCACGTGCTTGCCGCTTCCGACACGAAACTGTTTCAGAAGGATCGCCTCGCCGCCGTCGCCCTCGACGATCAGCAGCCGGCGGCGAGCGTTCTCGTGGAGGACGCGCAGCTTGGCGGCGCCGGCGCCGGGAGCGAGCGCCCGCTCGACCGCGGCCCGCAGCGCGGGGGCACCGCTCGTCCAGCGCAGCCCCGTCATGCGAGGCGGGCGTAGAGCCCGCGCAGCTCCTCGACGTGACGCGCCCAGCTGCGCGTCTCCGCGCGGGCCCGGGCGGCCGCGCCGAGCCGCGCGCGCAGCCCGGGCTCGCCGAGGGCGTCGAGCGCCTTCGCGAAGCCGCCGACGTCCTCTGGGTCCTCCACCACGAGGCCCGCGTCCCCGAGCCAGCGCGCCGCGCCGTTGGCCCCGCTCGTCACGACCGGAAGCCCGCTCGCGGCCGCTTCGAGGCACACGTTGGCGAACGCGTCGTAACGGGTGGGCAGGAGGAGCGCGTCCGCCGCGGCGTAGACGCGCTCCAGGTCGGCGCGCGACCCGAGGAAGCGCACGCGCGCGCCGATGCCGAGCCGCTCGGCGAGCTCCCGCCACGGCCCGCCGGCGTCGCGGCCGCACACCCAGAGCTCGGCGTCGCGCGGGCCCCCGCTCGCGAGCGCGCGCAGCGCGGTGTCGCAGCCCTTGCGGTGCAGCTCGGAGCCGACGAGGAGCCACACCGGACCGTCGGCCGCTGCGCCGATCTCCGCGCGCACCCGCGCCCGCTCGCGCTCCCGCAGCGCGGGCCGGAAGCGCTCGAGGTCCACGCCGTTCTCGACGACGGCGAGCCGCGCGTCCGGGACGCCGTGCCGCTCGCGCAGTGCGTCGCGCACCATGTGCGAGTTGCACTGGATCGTCTGCGACGGGTCCGCGAAGACGCGCGCCTCGATCGCGAGCAGCACCGCGTGGCGCGGTGTGGCGCGCCGCCAACGCGCTCCGCGCGGCCCGTAGGCGCGCGCCATGTAGTCGGCGTGGCTGCCGCCCCCCGCGCGGTACAGATCCTGGTGGCGCGTGCGCGAGAAGGAATGCACCAGGTCGCAGCGCGCGGCGCGGGCCGCCCGCGCAGCGGCGCGGGAGAACAGCAGGACGCGCGCCGGCTGCCAGGCGCGGGGTGCGAACACCGCCTCGACGCGCACGGCCGGGTGGGCGGGCGCGGCGGCCCGGCGCGCGATCACCACCACCTCGTCTCCCGCCGCGGCGAGGCCGTGCGCGACCTGCCAGGCGACGCCCTCCACGCCGCCGCCGCGCGGCTCGAACCGCTCGACCACGAGCGCGATCCGAAAGCGACCGCCGGCCACGGGCGCAGGTTATCAACCGCGCGCAGGGCCCGCCCCGGCGCGGCGTTTCACCCGCACAAGGCTTGATGCGTGCCCCGCGACCTCCCTATATTGCCGGGCCGCATGAGGGACGGGGAGCCTGTGAGCACGGTGAGTTCCGATCGAGGCGAGCCGCGCGAAGAGGGCCCCGAGCGCGTGGACAAGCGCGCCCGCATCCTCGAGGCCGCGATCCACGTGTTCGCCCGCCACGGCTACCACGGCGCGCGGGTGTCGGACATCGCCCGCGAGGCCGGCATCGCGTACGGCCTCGTGTACCACTACTTCCGCAACAAGGAAGAGATCCTCGCCAGCGTCTTCGAGGAGCGCTGGTCGGCCTTCGTGAAGGTGGTCGAGGCGATCGCGTCCGGTCCCAAGTCGTCCCACGAGAAGCTCGAGGCCGTCGCCTCCATCATCCTGAACGCCTTCCGGGTCCGGCCGGACTGGGTGAAGGTCCTGGTGCTCGAGATCCAGCGCTCGTCCCGCTTCGCGGACCCGGAACGGATTCGGGCCGTAGGGCGTCTGTTCGAGCAGGTCGCGCGCATCGTGCGCGCGGGTCAGGAGGCGGGGGAGCTGCGCCGGGACGTCGACCCGCAGGTCGCGTGCTTCGTGTTCCTCGGCGCGCTGGACCTGGCCATCACGAGCCTCGTGCTCGGCCTGACCCGGATCGACGGGGGGGACGCGCAGGAGATCGAGTACCACGCCCGCGCCGCGCGGAGCGTCGTGGACGTGTTCCTGCGCGGCGTGGAGGAGCGAAAGCCATGATCGAGGCCCGCGGGCTCTCGAAGCGTTACGGCGAGCTGCTCGCCGTCCAGGACGTGTCGTTCGAGGTGGGGCGCGGCGAGGTCGTCGGCTTCCTCGGCCCGAACGGCGCCGGGAAGACGACGATCATGCGGATCCTGACGGGCTTCCTCCCCGCCACGGACGGTACGGCCCTCATCGCGGGGCACGACATCTTCGACGCGCCGCTCGCGGCGCGCCGTTCCGTCGGATACCTGCCGGAGTCGCCGCCGCTCTACCCGGAGATGGACGT
>DATAGA010000107.1:0-5790 GCA_036257215.1 Myxococcota bacterium | reverse complement strand
CTCGACGAGCTGGCGCGCGAGGTCGCGGAACCCGGCCGCGCGCGCCTCGGCCGTGAGGGCCGCATCGTTCTCCCAGCTGCGATCGGGAGAGTGCGCGTAGCAGGCGGCCGGCGTCGCGTGCGTGACGGTCGTCGTCGTCACGAGGCCCGTCCAGCGCCCGCGGTCCTCGGCTTCCTCGAAGAGCGTGCGCAGCCGGTGCTCGGGGCGAGCGGCCGCGACGAAGTCGCCGCGCTCGACGGTCTCGTCGAGCGAGAGGACGCCGGCCCGCGTCTTCGCGCCGGTGACGAGCGCGGTCATCGTCCCCGCCGAGTCCGGCACCTGGAAGTCCGTGTTGTACGTCTTCGCGAGCGCTGTGAAGGGCAGCGCCTCGAAGGCGAGCGCGTTCTCCTCGCCGGTCTCGCCGCGCCGCTGTCCCTCGAGGATCCGGGCCGCGGTCACGGTGGCGATCCCCATGCCGTCGCCGACGAAGAGGATGACGCTGCGCGCGCGGCGCTGCGGACCGACGCGCTGCTTCGCCCGCGCGACGGCGGCTCGTCCCTGGGCGAGCCAGAGGGCCCCGCCGACCGCGTCGGGATTCGCGGTCGCCGCGGCGCCTGTGGCTTCGCCGGTCTCGCCGATCGTGTGCGCCGTGGAGCGATCGGGCGGGTCCGCGGCGTGCGACGGCCACGCCGCGATGAGTGCCCACGCGCACGCGAGCGCAACGCTGCGCCCCGTGCGTCTGCCTGCTGCAGCGACCCCCCACGCCTCCACCGCCCACCTCCCGGCGCCGGAGCGTAGGCATCGCCGCCCGCCGCGAAAAGCGCGCGGCGTTCGGTGCGGACCGCCCCGCTCAGGGGGCGGAGGCGAAGAACGGCAGCAGCTCCGCGACGAGCCGCTCGGGCTCCTCCTGCGCGATCCAGTGGGTGCCGGTGCCGAGCTCGACCACGCGCCCGGCGTCGCAGAGCTTCGCGCTGGCGCGCGTGAGGTCGGCAGGGATGAAGGCGTCGTGCGCCGCCACGAGGATCAGCGTCGGCACCGCGACGCGGCGCGGCTCGCGCCGCTCGTCCGCGAACCGGTAGGCCGCGCGGTACCAGTTCACCATCGTCCCGTACGCGCCGTCCCGGTCCCACGCGGAGCGGTAGAGGTCGAGCTTGGTCTCGGGAAACGCGCCGGGTCGGGCCGTGTCGCGCAGCGCGTCCGCGGTGAGGCGCCAGTTGCCCCAGCGCGCGACCTGCTCGGGAAGCCACGGGACCTGGAAGAACGTCCGGTACCAGGAGATCGTGTCCTCGCCGCTTTGCGGCAGCACGAGCTCGACGTCCGGGTGCGGCGTGTCGAGCACGGCGAGCGCGCGCACGCGCCCGGGGTGGCGCAGCGCGACGTTCCACGCGACGCCGCCGCCCCAGTCGTGCGCGACCACGAACGCGCGCTCGTGCCCGAGCGCGTCGAGCAGCCCGACGACGTCGTCGCCGAGGCGGTCGACGCGATACGCGGCGACGTCGCGCGGCTTGTCCGAGTCCCCGTAGCCGCGCTGATCCGGCACGATCACGCGGTAGCCCGCCTGCGCGAGCGGCGCGATCGCGCCCTTCCAGGCGTACCAGAACTCCGGGAACCCGTGCAGCAGCACGACGGGCGCGCCGCCTGGGGGGCCGGCCTGCACGACGAAGAGCTCGACCTCGCCCGCGTCGAGGCGCCCGGCCTCGAGCTCGACGCCGAGCTCCGCGCGCGCCGCGGCGACCGCATCGCGCCGCGGCTGGTCGCCCGAGCAGTGGCCGGCGACGCCGATCCCGAGCAGCACGCCCAGCCCGATGGCGACGACCCGTCCGACTCGCACGGGCGGGAGCATAGAGCGGTGTCGGCGCGCCGCTGGTCGGGGAGGTGGGATTCGAACCCACGACGCGGATCCCCCAAAGATCCGGCTCTGGCCGCTGAGCTACTCCCCGACGGCCGCTGAAGGTACCAGAGGACATCGGACGGCGACTTGTCGGAGCGGCGACGGCGCTCGACAATCGCTCCAGCGAGGAGGGCGATGTCGTCCAGGAGGCGCACGACCGCTCTTCTGTGCCTCGGGCTCGCCGCCGCGTACTTCGCGACGGGACGCATCGGGCTGGAGCTCGCCGGCTACGCGGGCAGCGTGACGCTGGTCTGGCCGCCCGCGGGGCTCGCGCTCGCCGCCGTCTTGCTCTACGGGCGGCGGCTCTGGCCGGGCATCGCGGCCGGCTCCTTCGCAGTCAACGTCCTCACGACCGCGCCGGGGGCGGCGCTCGGGATCGCGCTCGGGAGCACGCTCGGAGCCCTGACCGGCCTCGGCCTGCTCGAGCGAGTCGGGTTTGCGCCCGAGCTGCGCCGCGTCCGGGACGTCGCCTGGCTGTTCGCCGCCGCCGTCGCCTTTCCGCTCGTGAGCGCGAGCGTCGGCGTCGCCAGCCTCGCGCTGGCCGGGGCCCTGGCTGCCGAGGATCGCCTCGCAGCCTGGGTGTGGTGGGGCGTCGGCGACGGCGTGGGCATCGTCCTGATCGCACCCGTGCTCCTCGCCTGGCTCTCCCCACGGCCCCGCTCGCTGCCGCGCCGGTCGCGGCTGGAAGCGCTCGCGCTGGGGGCGCTCCTGGCTACGGCGTGCGCCGTCGTCTTCCTCGGGGCCGTGGGCGAAGGCAACGTGCGGGTCCCGCTCACGTTCGCGGTCATGCCGCCCATCACCTGGGCGTCCGCGCGCTTCGGCTCGCGCGGCGCAGCGTCCGCGGCCCTGGTGACGGCGGCGACGGCGATCGTCGGCACGCTCGCCGAGCGGGGTCCCTTCGCCGACTACGCGCTCCAGGAGCGGCTCCTCCTCCTCGTGTGCCTCGTGGGGGCGCTCGCCGTGATGGCGCTCCTGCTCGCGGCGGAGGTGTCCGAGCGCGAGCGGGCGCTCGACTCCCTCGCGGAGTCGCTCGGCGCGCGCGCGCGCGCCGAGCACGATCTGCGCCAGAGCGAGCACCGCTTCCGGCTGCTCTCGGACAGCGCCCTCGACATCATCGTCGAGTTCGACGGCGAGCGGGTCATCTACCTGAGCCCGAACCTCCCGGTGATCCTCGGCGTCTCGGTCGAGAGCCTCCTGGGGCAACGCACGGAAGCGCTGCTCGAGGCGATGGTGCACCCCGACGACCTCCCGGCGCTCAACGAGCAGATCCAGCGCGTCACCGCCCGGCGGGGCGAGAGCTTCACGGCGACGCTGCGGGTGCGGCACCACCGCCGCGACTGGCTCTGGTACGAGTCCCGCGTGCACTCCTTCCAGGCCGTGGACGGGACGCTCCACGTCGTGAGCGTGAACCGCGACGTCACGGACCGCGTGCGCGCCGAGAAGGAGGCGGACCGGGCGACGGAGCAGTTCTTGCAGAGCCAGAAGCTCGAGAGCCTCGGCGTGCTCGCCGGCGGGGTCGCCCACGACTTCAACAACCTGCTCGCGGGAATCCTCGCCAACTCGTCGTCGGTGCTCGCGGAGCTCCCGTCCGATTCCCCGTTCCGGCCGGCGCTGCGCGACCTCGAGACGCTCGGCTTGCGCGCGTCGGAGCTGATCCAGCAGATGCTCGCGTACGCGGGCGGGACGCCGCTCGTCACCCAGCTCGTCGACCTCTCGGCGCTCGTCGCCGAGATGGACGTCCTGCTCGGGGCCTCGCTCTCGAAGAAGGCGAAGCTCCGCTTCGACCTGGAGCAGGACCTCCCGGCGATCGAGTGCGACCCGTCCCAGGTCCGCCAGGTGGTGATGAACCTCCTGACGAACGCCTCCGAGGCGCTGCGGGACGCGGAGGGGCGCATCGACGTCGCGACGCGCCGCGTTCCGGCCGGCCCGGACGCCGGAGAGCAGCTGGAGCTCGAGGTGCGCGACACGGGCTGCGGGATGGACCCGGAGACCCGCGCGCGCATGTTCGACCCGTTCTTCACCACGAAGTTCACCGGTCGCGGGCTCGGCCTCGCGGCGGCGCTCGGCATCGTGCGCCGCCATCAGGCGTCGATCGACGTGGAGAGCGAGGTCGGCCGCGGAACGGTCGTACGCGTGCGCTTCGCTGCGTCGTCGCGCCCCCGGAGCGAGGCGGCGCCGCCGCCGCGCGAGGCGTGGACGCCGGAGGGGACGATCCTCGTGGTGGAGGACGAGGACGAGCTGCGAACCGCCGTGGGGCGCGCTCTCGGAGGAGCCGGCTTCTCCGTGCTGAGCGCCCGCGACGGGCGCGAAGCCCTCGAGACGTTCCGCGAGCGGTCGGCCGAGATCCGCGTCGTCCTGCTCGACCTCACCATGCCCGATCTCTCCGGCGCGGAGGTGCTGCCGGCCTTGCGCGCGATCCGCGCCGACGTCCCGATCGTCGTGTGGAGCGGCTACGCAGAGGCGGAGATCGGGCGGCGCCTCCGCGGCGCCAGGCCCGACGGCGTGCTCCTCAAGCCGTCCTCGCTCGGGGAGCTCCTCGCGGGGCTCCGCGACGCCGTCGAGGGACGCCCCTAGCGACCGTCCGGAACCGCGCTCCGTGCGCGAGACGTCAGGCCATCAGGATCGTGCTCAGCACCTTCGACTCGAGCCAGCCGACGATGTCGCGCAGCGCCTCGGGTCCGATGCCGTGCTCCATCTCGTACTCGCGGTAGGTGACGGAGAAGGCGCGCTCGCCGAGCCGCTTGCGCGACTCCTGGGCGCGCTCGACGGGAATCATCGGGTCGCGCGTGCCGTGGACCACGAGCGCGGGGAAGTTCTCGTTGCCGGGCTGGTGCGGGATCGACTCGGCGAGCTCGGCGGGAAGCCACGAGGAGAGCGCGACGAGCCCGGCGAAGCGACCCGGGTCGCGCAGCACGAGCTCGTAGGCCAGGACGCCGCCCTGGCTGAAGCCCATCGGCACGATCTTGCGTCGGTCGATCGGATAGCGCTGCTGCGCGCCGTCCAGGAACGCGCGCACGAGGTCCGCCGCGCGCGTGATGTCCGCGACGCTCGGCGGGCGCGCCTGCGAGAGGTCGAACCAGCCGTGACCGACGTAGCCCTGCCCGATCTCGAACGTGAGCGGCCCCTCGGGGCACAGCACGAGCGCGTTGCCTCCGTGAAGCACCGGCGCGAGGCCGATCTGGTCGTGCGCGCTGGCGCCCCAGCCGTGGAGCGCGAGGACGGTCGGAAAGGGGCCTTCGCCGGGCGGTACGTGCGCGGTGTAGAGCAGGTCCATCGCAGGAACATACCCGCGTGGGACGCTCCGGTCGCGTCTGCTAAACAATCGTTTCCATGGCGACTTCCGCCGCCGATCCCGCGACGCGACTGGATCCGCGCAGCCTGCTCGACAAGGTCTGGGACGCGCACACCGTGCGCGAGCTGCCGAACGGCCAGACCCAGCTCCTGATCGGGCTGCACCTGATCCACGAGGTCACGAGCCCGCAGGCGTTCCAGATGCTGCGCGAGATGAAGCTGCCGGTGCGCTTCCCGCGGCGCACCTTCGCGACCGTGGACCACATCATCCCGACGGACTCGCACCTGCGGCCGCTCTCGGACTCCCTGGCCGAGGCGATGATGCGTGAGCTCGAGCGCAACTGCCGCGAGCACGGGATCCGGCTCTTCGACCCGGCGAGCGGGCGCCAGGGCATCGTGCACGTGATCGGCCCCGAGCTCGGCCTGACCCTCCCCGGCATGACCATCGCGTGCGGGGACAGCCACACCTCGACCCACGGTGCGTTCGGTGCGATCGCCTTCGGCATCGGCACGAGCCAGGTGCGCGACGTGCTCGCGACGCAGTGCCTGCTGCTCGCGCGCCCCAAGGTGCGGCGGATCGAGGTCACCGGGAAGCTCGGCGCGGGGGTGTACGCGAAGGACGTGATCCT
>DATAGA010000349.1:0-3458 GCA_036257215.1 Myxococcota bacterium | reverse complement strand
GGCGTCCTGCTCGGCGTCGATCCGGCGAAGTCGCTGCTCGTGATGATGCCGATGGGCGTCCTGGGCGGCGGCTCCGCCGTGCTCATGTACCTCGCGTTCTTCCCGCCGGCCTGGTACGTGGGCTGGCTGCGCGGGGGCGCTGCCGCGCGAGCCTGAGCCGCTCGGCGTCGCGCGCGTCCGGCTGAGCCTGAGCTGGCGCGGCGTAGGGTGCGCGCTGCCGCGCTCGAGCTCGCTCAGAGTCGGCCGTCGCGTCCCGCCGCGGAGGCGTCGAGCCACACCGCCGAGCGCAGCGAGGCGATCGAGACGGTCTCGCCGGTCGCGATCGAGCGGTTCGCGGCGACGCCGACCACCACCGACCAGGCGCCGGCCGCGTGGTCCGCCGCGCGGCCGAGCGGGTCCGGCGGCGGCGCCGGGTCGAAGAGGTCCTCGATCAGCCGCGCGTCGCCGCCGCCGTGACCGCCCTCGCCGGCTACCACCGGGATCTCGCGCGGCTCGCCGCGCTGCGGGAAGAGCTCGATGGCGGTCTCCTCCTTCACGAAGAGCCCCGGCACGCGGCCGTCGCCGCTCACGTACGACGTCTCGCGCGCGCGGTGCTCGAGGCGCCCGCGCGTGCCGTTGAAGGCGACGCGGTAGCCCTCGTAGGGCGCGAACGCGTGCAGCGAGTACGCGAGCTGAGCGCCGCTCGCGTACTCGACGACCGCGGACATCGCGTCCTCGATGTCGATCTCGGGGTCGAACACGCAGCGGTCGCGCCAGTAGCCGTCGTGGGCCTCGTGCGCGAGGTAGATCGCCGCCAGCTCCTTGCGCGCCTCGAGGTCGAGGTGGAACGGGCAGCGGTGCGCCTCGGCGCAGCCGAGGCAGCGCGGGCCGGCGCGCTCGAGGCCGAGGCGCGCCGCCGTCGCGGGCACGTAGAAGCGCCGCGCGCCGCTCGCGCGCACGGCCACCGGCGTCGTGTCGAGCCACCAGTTCACGAGGTCGAAGTGGTGCGTCGCCTTGTGTACGAGCAGACCCCCGGAGTTCTCCTTGCGCCGGTGCCAGCGGCGGAAGTAGTCGGCGCCGTGCTGCGTGTCGAGCAGCCACTCGAACGCGACCGAGACGACCTCGCCGATCGCCCCGCTCGCGAGGAGCTCCTTCACCTGCGCGCGCGCGGGCGCGTAGCGGTAGTTGAACGCGACGCGCAGCCGGCGCCCGGTGCGCGCGCGCACCTCGAGCACCCGCGCCAGCCGCTCGTCGTCGATCGTGAGCGGCTTCTCCGTGACGACGTCGCAGCCGGCCTCGAGCGCGGGCGCGATGTACGCGTCGTGGTGACGATCGTCGGTCGCGACGATCACCTCGTCGACCGCGGCGTCGCGCAGCATGGCCTCGAAGCCCTCGGGACCGCAGCCGGCCGGCGCGAAGCCGTTGGCGCGCGCCCACTGCATCCGCTGCTCGAGGCGGCCCGCGTTGCGGTCGCACAGGCCCACGAGCTCGCCCCGGCCGCGCGCGCGGTCGCCGAGCGCGAACGAGTAGAGCCACGAGCGGGCGCCGAGCCCGACCTGCGCGTAGCGCCGCGGCCGCCCCTCCGCGCGCGCGGCGGCCATCAGTCGCCCAGGGCGGTCAGCCACGCGAGCAGCGGGCGGCCGAGGACGAGCAGGCCGATCGCCGCCGCGCCCGCCGCGGCGAAGAGCACCGCCGCGGCGCCGAGGTCCTTCGCGCGCCCGACGAGCGGATGGCTGTCCGGGTGCACGGCGTCGGCCAGCGACTCGAGCGCCGAGTTGAGCGCCTCGGCGGCGAAGACGCCCGCGATCGCGGCGACGAGCCAGAGCCAGCCTTCGCGCGGCAGCTCGAGCATCACGCCGAGCCCGCACACGGCGAGCGCCGCGGCGAGGTGGATCCAGGCGTTGGGCTCGGAGCGCAACAGCGCCGCGACGCCGCGGAACGCGTAGCGGAAGCTGCGCGCGCGGGCCGCGGGGCGGAGGCGCTCGTCCATCGGCGGCCGATGGTACCCTCGCGCCGCCCGCGGTGGAGGCTCGCCATGCCCGACGCGCTCGGCGCGCAGCGCCCCTTCGGCTTCGGCTACTGGCCGCTTCCCGAAGACGACCCGCACGTCGCGCTCGGGCGCGAGCCCGTACGCCTCGTGACGGCGGACCGCGCGCTCGTGCGCGGCATCCTCTGGACGCCGCCGGCCGGGACGCCGTGGGAGACGGCGGTGGTCCTCGCCCACCCGCGCGGCGACTTCAGCGTGCACTACGCGTGTCCGCTGCTCGCCGCCGCGGGCTACGCCGTGCTCGGGATGGGCACGCGCTACCTGAACAACGACACCGACTGCCTGCACGAGGCGCTCGTCGTCGACGTGGCGACGGCGGTGGCCGAGCTGCGGCGCCGCGGCGCGCAGGCCGTGGTCCTGCTCGGCAACAGCGGGGGCGGCTCGCTGATGGCCCTCGCGCAGGCCGAGCGCGGCCTCGGCGACGGATTCGTCGCGATCGCCGCGCATCCGGGCGAAGGCGTGTTCATGCTGCACGCCATCGACCCGTCCGTGGCCGACGAGAGCGACCCGTTCTCGGGCGTGCCCGAGCTCGACATGTACGACCCGCGCAACGGCTGGCGCCCGTGGCCGGCGCCCGCGCGCTACGACCGCGCCTGGCTCGCGGTCTACCGCGAGGCACAGCGCGCGCGCGTGGCGCGCATCGACGCGATCGCGCGCGACGCCATCGCGTCGTCGGAGCGCGCGGCCGAGCGGGCGAAGGCGCTGGACCGCGGAGCGGACCCGGCCGGCTGGGCCGCGTGGCGCAAGCGCGCGGTGAACCAGCCTACGCTCGTGATCTACCGGACGCTGGCGGATCCGGCGTACCTCGATCCGTCGATCGATCCCGACGACCGGCCGCTCGGCTCGCTCTTCGCCTTCCCGGACCCGTTCGACGCGAACTACGCGCGCCTCGGTCTCGCCCGCACCATGACGCCGCGCGGCTGGCTCTCCACCTGGTCGGGGCTCTCGTCGAGGGCGCGCGTCGCGGACACGATGCCGCACGTGAAGGTGCCCACCCTGATCCTCCATCCGACGGCCGACACCGAGATCCGCCTCTCCGAGGCGCGCGCGCTGCGCGACGCGTCGGGCGCGGACGACGTCACGTACGAGGAGCTGCGCGGCGCGCCCCACTACCTCGAGGGCCACCGCCGCGCGGCGCTCGGGCTGGTCATCGACTGGCTTCGCGCCCGCTTCCCGTGACCGGGTCGCCTGGTGGTTACGTCGGACGCAGGGCGGGGCGGGCGCGACGCGGGGGGCTGAGCGGGGGGCCCGGATCGGGCAGGCTGCGCAGCAGCAGCGCGGCGGCGGGGAGGGCGAGCAGGACGACGCACGCGACCGCGGGGCCGACGCCGCCGACTGGAGCCGCCAGCGCCGCGACGAGCGCCATCGCGGGAGGCCGATGGCCCTCGAGGTAGTGGGGCGCGCCGCGCAGCTCCTCGTACGTGACGTCGTC
>DATAGA010000514.1:0-5707 GCA_036257215.1 Myxococcota bacterium | reverse complement strand
GCGCGGCCGGAGAGACCGGCCTTCGCGTAGACCGCGCGGGCCTGCTCGCGCACGGTGCGCTCGCTCGTGGCCCGCACGGTCGCGATCTCGTGATGGGAGAGCCCCTTGAGCAGGAGGAGCGCGACCTCGCGCTCCGCGTCGGTGAGGCCCCAGCGCGTGAACTGCGCGTCGATCGCCTCGCCGAGCCCCTGCAGCACGTTGCGCGCCTCGTTGCGCCAACGCTGGCCCTGCACGCGGGCGACCTCGAGGTCGCGGATCAGGCGCACGTGCTCCTCGCGTTGGCGCTGCGTTTCGCGAACGAGCAGCACGACGCCCACGCTCGTCAGGACGATCGGGACGACGTCGACGAGCTCGAAGAGGAGCTCGCCGACCGTGAGGTCCGGCTCCTCGAGCTTCTCCATGCCGAGGAGGAGGCCGACGCCGGCCACGACGGCGACGGTCGCCCACAAGCGGGTGCGCGAGTCGAAGATCTCCAGCATGCGGCGGTGTCACGGTAGCCGAGCGGTCGGCGCGCCCGCCCAGCGCTTCGCAGGGCGGGCGCGCGCGGCGCTCACGGCGTCGGCAGGCTCCCGCACACGGGGTCGACGTTGCACTCGACGAGCTGCACGGCGTCGCCGGACTCGACGTCCACCTCGGCGAAGAGCCCGACCCCGCGCGCGTAGTACTTGCGCTCGAGGGCGTCGGGCTCGATCGGCGTGAAGTCCTCCGTCACCACGCAATCGCCTGCGGCGCACAGGAGCTCTGCGAGCGCCTGCGGCACGCCCGCGTCGAGCTCCGCGTTCGCGCCGAAGGCGTAGCTCGTCGAGACCACGCGTGCCGCGTCCTCCGCGTCGCCGGGCGCCCACTCCTGGCGGTAGACGCGCCCGACCTCGGGCGTGCCGAGGAAGAGCGTCCCCGGCTTCGCGCCGTCGCGGCCCGCCTTCCAGGAGCCGTCGACGTCGACGAGCTCGGGCTCGGCCGGGTCGTCGCCCGGGAAGAGCTCGAGGTTCTGCGAGATCTCGCCGCAGTAGTCGATCGTCCCGTCCAGCCGCTCCGCGAACCAGTCGTCGGTCTGCTCGACCACGACGCCCGCTTCCTCCTCGACGTCCCGCACGACCACGCACGTCACCCCTTCGATGAGCTTCGTCTCGGGCAGCACCTCGACCGTCACCGTCGCGTCCTCCTCCTGGTACACCCAGCGGTTCCCGATCTCGAGCGGGAAGAAGGGGTTGCCCGCGTTGGCGAAGTCGACGTCGAAGTCGGCCGGGTCGAACGAGGGGTCGTAGGGGTCCTCGCCGAGCACGGCGCACAGGTCGCGCCGGGCGCTGCGCTGGTCGCGGCACTCCTCGGCGGCCTCCTGCTGCTCGGTCTTGGCCTCGTCGAAGCAGGCGGCGCGCGCTGCCTCGTCGGCTTCGTTGAGGCAGACCGCTCGCGCGGTGGAGGAGTCGTCCTTCACCTCGCTCTTGCACGCCGCGAGCTGCGCGGACGCGGTCTGGGTGCATGCCCGCGCCTTCGCCACGGCAGGGACGGGCGCGGCTGCCAGGACCAGCCCGAGCGCCAGCGCGACGCCGCGGCGGTCGGTTCCCGTGCAACGAGTCGTCATCGGAGGTCTCCCGTGCCGGCCCGGCGCCCTCGCGTCGCGTCCGTCGCGGCGCGGCCGGAAGCGGGCCCGGCGCCCCTTGTCTACGGCGCCAACGACGCGCGGTCCATTGGCGCTCCGACGTAGACGGCCCGTAAGGCGCCCGTTCGGGCGCCCCGCGTCCGACGTACGCCGCGTCGGGACGAACGATTGACGGCTCCGCCGAGGCCGCGCGACCGTCTTCCCGCGATGGGCGCGCCCGTGGATCCGACGCAGCTCGCCGCCACGCCGGTCCGCATCGCCGGCTCCGCGCTGCCGCCGCCGATCGTGAGCTACCGCGGCCGCGTGTGGCAGCTCGAAGCGCCGTACGGCTACGACGACGGCGGGACGCGCCTGACCGTGCCGGCCGGGTTCGCGTTCGACCTCGCCTCGATCCCGCGGCTCTTCTGGCCACTCGTCGCGCCGTTCGAGCTCTCGATCGCCGCGCCGCTCCTCCACGACTTCCTGTACCGGTACGCGGGCGAGCCGCCGCCGCCCGGCGTCGTCCCGCCGCGACGCTACACGCGGAGCGAGGCGGATCGTCTGTTCCGCGAGGTCATGGGAGCCGAGGGGGTGGCCGCGTGGCGGCGCCACGCGGCCTGGGCGGCGGCGCGCGCCTTCGGCGGCCGCGCTTGGGGGCGGGCGCCGGCCGCGTGATAGACTGCGCCGCCATGGGCCTCCTGTCGTGGATCGTCCTCGGCCTCGTGGTCGGCGTCGCGGCGAAGTGGATCGCGAGCGGCCGGCAGCCGCCGGCCATCGTGATGACGATCCTGCTCGGCATCGGCGGCGCGGTCGTCGGCGGCTTCCTGGGCTCCGAGCTCGGCCTCGGCACCGTGCGCGGCTTCGACCTGCGCAGCCTCGCGCTCGCCCTCGGCGGCGCGCTGCTCCTCCTGTTCGGCTACCGCACGCTCCAGACGCGCTGAGCGCTGATCGGCCGCGAGCGCGGTGCGTCGGATCGCCGGACCCGCGCCGGAAGTCTCATGGCGACGTTCATCGGCCGCGGTGCTTCGCGAGGTGCTCCTGGCCGCCGGGCGTCAAGACCACCGAGGTGCCTTGCAGCCGGATGAACCCGCGATCGTTGGCCTCTTCCCATACGGGCAGACGGGGACACGAGGTCCTCCAAGCCCCCATGACTTCCGAGTAGGCCCGCGGCCCTGAAACGAGCGACTCGAGAAGATCGAGAATCAGTGCTTCGATCGGATCGCTCATCGCCGCTCCGGCAATCGAGGCCGCCGCTGCAATGGTGCCTCACGGAGCCGAGGCGAGCCCGGCTACCTCGCCGGGATCGAGTAGCCCGCGCCGACGCCTTCACAGAGAACAGTCGGGAACGCGGGGGCCACTCTTTAGCCCGACTGCCTCTCGTCTGTTGTTCTCGGCTAGCGCTGCGCGCCCGACCGACGCCAAGCTCTCACCCCAACCGGTGCACCGCCGCGCTCTTCACCACGGCGACCGCGCGCATCCCCGGGACCAGCGCCAGCTCGCGCGCCGCCGCCGGCGTGATGCGCGCGCGCAGCGTGGCGTCGCCGGCCGCGAGGCCGACGAGCACGTCGGCGCCGACCGAATCGACGGAGCGGACCGTGCAGGGGAGGGCGTTGCGGGCCGAGAGGCCGACGGGGGCGGCGAGGCAGAGGAGGACGTCGTCGGCGTAGAAGCCGACGTCGACCGCGCTGCCGAGGGGCGCGTCGCACAGCGGGGCGGCGAGGCGCACGCCGGCGCCGAGGTCGAGGAGGGTCACGCCGCCCGCCGCGTCGTGCGCGAGGACCGGGAGCCGCAGCAGGTTGTCGACGCCGACGAGCGTCGCGACGCCGAGCGCGCGCGGCCGCTTCAGCACCTCGACCGGCAGGCCCTGCGCCGCGATGCGCCCGGCCTCGAGCACGGCGCAGTCGTCGGCGAGCGCCAGCAGCTCCGGCGTGCGGTGCGTGACGAACACCATCGGCACCGCGAGCTCGCACTTCACGCGCAGGAGCAGGCCCAGTACGTCGCGCGAGAGCTCGGCGTCGAGGGCGCTCGTGGGCTCGTCGAGGAGGAGGATCTCGGGCGCGGCGAGGAGCGCGCGGCCGATCGCGACGCGCTGGCGCTCGCCGCCCGAGAGGTTCGCGACGCCGCGCTCGAGGAGCGGCGCGAGGCGCAGCACGTCGAGGATGCGCCGGCCCTCTTCGCTCTCCAGGCGCGCCGGGGCTCCCGGGGCGTAGTTCAGGTTGCCGCGCACGCTGCGGTGCGGGAAGAGGAGCGGGTCCTGCGTGACGAGCGCCAGCCGGCGCGCCTCCGGCGGGACGGAGCGGCCGCCGGGCCGGATGCACAGCGCGCGGCCGTCGAGCGAGATGCGCGCCTCGTCGAGCCCGATGAGGCCCGCGAGCGCGAGGAGGAGCGTCGTCTTGCCGCTTCCCGACGCCCCGAACACCCCGAGCACGGGCCCGTCGCTCGCGAGCTCCACGTCGAGCGCGAAGCCCGGGAAGCGCCGGAGCGCGCGCAGCTCGAGCTTCACGCGCGGCGCTGCCGGGCGGAGAGCCAGAACGACGCGAGGAGGGCCCCGAGGGCGAGCGCGACGCTGACCGCGGTGAGGCGCAGGACGCCCGCTTCGCCGCCGCGCACGTTCAGCAGCGTGTAGACCGCGACGGGGACCGTGCGCGTCTCGCCGGCGACGTTCCCGGCGAGGACGATCGTCGCGCCGAACTCGCCGAGAGCCCGCGCGTAGGAGAGCACCGCGCCGGCGAGGACCCCCGGCAGGGCGAGGGGCAGCGTCACCCGCAGGAAGGTGTCGAGCCGCCCGCGCCCGAGGCTGCGCGAGACCTGCTCGAGCCGCGCGTCGACGGCGAGCATCGACAGCCGGATCGCCTCGACGAGGAGCGGAAACCCGACGACGGCTGCCGCGACGACGCACGCCGCGGTCGTGTACGCGATGTGCCCCCCGGTGAGGGCGTGCCAGGCGCGGCCGAGCGGGCGGCTGCGGCCGAGCGCGAAGAGGAGCAGGTACCCCGTGACGACGGGCGGGAGCACGAGCGGCAGCATGACGACGCCCTGGAGCAGCACGCGCAGCGGATGCTGCCAGCGGGCGAGCGCAAAGCCGATCGCCACGCCGGGCACGAGGCTCGCGCCGACCGCGAGCGCCGCCACGCGCAGCGAGAGTCCGACGACCTCCCACTCCGCGTCGCTCAGCACCGCGGCGGCTCAGGGAAGCGCGAAGCCGGCCTCCCGCAGCCGCGTCTGCGCCGCGGGGCTGCGCAGGTGCTCGACGAAGCGGTGCGCCTCGGCGGGGCTCGCGGCGCCGCGCAGCGCGGCGGCGTGGTACTCGATCGGCGGGTGGCTCGCGGCGTCGAAGTCGAAGAGCCGCTCGACGGACGCGACCCGCGCGTCCGTCGCGTACACGAAGCCCGCGACCAGCTCGCCCTGCTCGACGGCGTGGAGCACGGCGCGCACGTCCTTCTGCCCCACCAGGCGCGGCTCGTACGCCGCGAGGAGTCCCGCGTGCGCGAGCGCCTTCCGCGCGTAGTCGCCGGCCGGGACGCCGGCGTCCGCGATGGCTACGCGGTCGCCGGGCGCGAGGCGCTCGAGCAGCGCCGCGGGGCTCGTCGCGGTCCCCGCGAGCGCGCTGCCCTTCGGCGCCACGGCGACGAGCGTGTTGCGCGCGATCACCACGGCGGCGCCGTCGAGGCGATCCGCCTCGCGCAGGAAATCCACCCACTCGGGGCTCGCCGACACGAAGACGTCGGCCGGCGCGCCGTCGCGGATCTGGCGCGCGAGCTCGCTCGAGGCGCCGAAGCTCGTCGTCACGGAAGCCCCGGGATAGTCCTTGGCGAGCCCTTCGACTGCCTCCGTGAGGCTGGCCGCCGCGAGGACGCGTAGCCGGTGTGCCGTGTCCTGCGTTGCGGCGGGCGACAGCCACGTCGACGCGACGGCGATGGCGAGCGCGGCGAGAGCGAACGCGCGCTCCGGACGCGACATCAACTCTCCTTCCTTCCGAACAGGTCGCGCCGTGGCTCGTCGGTGTAGACTGGCTCGCGCTCCTCGTCGAACGAGCGGATCGCCTCGGGCAGGTTCTCGGTCATCCCGAGCATGAGCTGGTTGCGGTCCTCGAGCTCGATCGCCGCCGCGAGGCTCGACGTCTCGAGG
>DATAGA010000506.1:0-5671 GCA_036257215.1 Myxococcota bacterium | reverse complement strand
GGAGCGGGTAGCCGAGCGCAGCGGCCTCGGCGGCGAGGTCGCGCGCGAGCACGCGCAGCGTCTCCCGGTCGCGCGCGGCCTCCGCGTCCTGGAACGCGTCCACCCGCTCGGCGAGGTCGACCACGAAGCGGTCGATGCGCTCGTCGAGCTCGGGGTCGTCCGCGCGCGTCGAGACGATGGGCTTCGCCTGCACGCGCGTTCTATCGGTCCGGCAGAGCCCTCCCTGTACCCGCAGGGGCGCCCGGACCCGGGCGGCGGGGGTCCGAGGGTCCGTCCTGCGCCAGACCGAGGATTCGCTGCGCCAGGCGGCGGCCGAGGCGCCGGTCGGGGAGGCCGGTGCCGCGACCGGGCTCGAGCAGCCACGGCGCGAGCAGCGCCGCGCCGACGGGTGCGCCGGGTGCGGTCCGCGCCACGAGCTGCGGCGGCGGCGCTGCGCGCAGCGCGCCGAGCGCGAGGACCCGGACCGCGAGGCCCGTCACCGCCGGCAGCGCGGCGTACGCGTGCGCGCTGTCGGGGTCGTCGAAGGGGTTCGGCGAGCGGTCTTCGAAGACCTCCGGCGAACGACCTTCGAAGACGAGCAGGGCGTGTCCGCGTCGGCGCAGGAGCGCGACGGGTCGCGGCGCGAGTCCTCGGCGGTGGAGCACGAGCGCGAGCGCGAACGCGCGGCGGGCACCGGCGCGTCTGGCCCGGACGGCGACGGCGAAGTGGGTCCCCGCGGTCGCCTCGACGACGACGCCCGCTCCGGAGGGGTACAGGGCGGCTCGCACGCGCGCGAGGTGCGCGTCCAGCTCGCCCGCCTTCACCGCCCGATCGAGGTCGAGCGCCTCGGCCGCGGCTTGCGGGAGCCGCTCGAGCTCCTCAGCCCGCACGCCGGCATCGCGCAGGCCGCGCCACCCGTTCGCGGCGAAGGACGCAAAGCGCCGGCCCCGGGGCCGCGCCATGCGCGCGAGCCGGGCGGCGTCGCGGGCGGCGAGGGCCCGCACCGCCGCGGCGACGTCGCGCCAGACGGCGCGTGCGGCGGAGCGATCGCTACCCGCGTAGGCGCGCAGGAAGCGCGCGCGGTCGGCGAGCGTCGCGTGGGGCAGCTCGCGCTCGAGCTTCGCGAGCATCGCCGCGCGGTCGGCGGGCGCGAGCGCGCGGCGCAGCCGCACGCGCTCGAAGTCCACGACGAGCAGATCCGACGGTCCACCGGGGCCGAGCAGGAAGTTGTTCGGCTGGAAGTCGCCCTGCCACACGCCGGCGTCGTGCAGGCAGCGCGCGAACGCGCCGAACGCGGATGCGAGCGCGCGCCGCTCGGACGGCGCGAGCCGCCCCTCGCCCGCGACGCGGCGCAGGTCGCGCGCGCCGCGCACGATCGGCACGAGCAGGTAGCAGCTGACGACGCGCCCGCGCGCGCGGCGCTCCCCCGCCGCGAGCGGTACCGGCGTGGCGACGCCGCGCGCGGTGAGCGCTTCCGCGAGCGCGAGCTCGCGGCGCGACTTCGAGGCGAGCAGGCGCCTGCGCAGCCCGACGAGCGCCGGGTAGTGGTTCACCTTCAAGAGGTGATCGGGTGCGCCGCCGGGCGCGCCGAGCGCGAGGAAGTAGAGCTCCTTGCGCCGCCCGCTCTTCTGGTTCCGCAAACGCCCGCTCGCGAGGGCGGCGAGCGCGGAGCCCGCGGCGTCTCGCACGGCGGCCGGGTCGGCGCGCGCGGCGGGCCACCACCGCACGCCGCCGAGCGCGAACGACCGCGCCACCTCTAGCGCGTGGGGGGCGGCGTGCGCACGAGGTCGAACGCGAGGCGCGTGCCGTCCTTCGCCTCGAGCGTGAGCACGAGCTTCGGCGCCCCGGGCAGGTCCTGGAGCCGGCGCCAGGCGTCGGTGCCGCGGCGGGCCACCTCGAAGCGGGCCCGGCCAAACGCGAAGTCGACCGGTCGCTCGTCGATCTGGAGCGTTCCCTTCGTGATCTTGAACTCGAAGCCGCCCTCGCGCTGGAGCGCTTCCTGGAAGTCGTGGTCGGAGATGTCGGGGCGGGAGTGACCCTCGAGGTGGAAGTACACGGCGCCCCCGACGTCGGGCTGACGCTCTCCGGTGTCGATGGTGCAGCCCGCCTCGGGCGGCAGCTTCAGCGGCTCGAACACGAGCTTGTTCGAGCGCGGCACGAGGTCGCGCGACGCCGGTCCGACCAACACGCGGCGCAGCCCCCGGCGCGGCTCGCCGTTCAGCTCGCACACGAGCGGGGTCGCCCACTGGCCGTACGTCCACGCGCGCGCGAGGTCGTTCAGGTCGCGCAGCTCCTGCGCCGACGCCGCGGTCGCGCTCGCCGCGAGCAGCCACGCCGCCACGACCCGCGGGAGCGCGCAGAGGGCGGTCGTGGGACGCGCGGCGCGCACGGCGCCGGACGCTACCACCGGAGTGGCTTGACAGCACGGCGCGCGCTCGCGCACCGTGGCGCGATGCCCGCGCGGCGCCCGCTAGAGAGCACGGAGCGCGTCGAAGCCGACGATCCGGCGTCCGGCGCCCCCGCGGTCGTGCGCGTCTGGCTCGCCGATCCGGACGCGCCGTCCGGTGCCGAGGTCGCGCGCTGCGAGACCCTGCTCGACCCGGAGGAGCGCGCGCGCGCGGCGCGGCGTCGCGGCGACGCCGCGCGGCGCGCCTTCGTCGTCGCGCACGCGCTCGTCCGGCGCAGCCTCTCGCGCGAGGCCGACGTGGCGCCCGACGCCTGGCGCTTCGCGCGGGCGCCGGGCGGGCGCCCGGAGGTCGCGGCGCCGGCTCACGCTGTGGGGCTCGGCTTCAACCTCTCGCACACGGCGGGGCTCGCCGCGTGCGCGGTCGTACGGGGCGCGAGCGTCGGCGTCGACGTCGAGGCCGGCGCGCGGCTCGCGCGACCGCTCGCGCTCGCGGAGCGGTTCTTCGCGGCGGAGGAGGCGGCCGCGCTGCGGACGCTGCCCGAGGCCCGGCAACGCGAGCGCTTCGTCGAGCTCTGGGCGGCGAAGGAAGCCGTCGTGAAGGCGCGCGGCGTCGGCATCGCGGGCGCGCTCGCCGCCGTGCGCCTCTCGCTCGAAGGCGAGGGCTGGCGCCTCGTCACGGCCGGCGAGGGCGCGGACGCGACGGCCCCGTTCTGGCAGCTCGCCCTGCTGCGACCGACCGCGCGTCACGTACTCGCCGTGGCAGTGCGGCGCGCGTCCGGGCCGGCCCTCGCGCTCGAGGTGGCGTTCGAGGACGGCGCCCCGCTCGCTGCGGCGACGGCTGGCTGAGCACCGGCGCGCGCGCCGATCCTCAGGGCAGCCGGACGCTCGCGCCGCGAGGCCAGACGACCACGCGCCGCTCGACCAGGCTTCCGTCCGGGAGGACCGCGCGCACCGCGTGGACGCCCGGGTCGAGCGCGACGCCGTCGAGCGGCGCCTCGCCGACGTAGCGGCCGTCGACCGCGAGCGCGGTTCCCGGCGGCGCGGCGATCGCGAGGCGCGCGCCGGCGTCGGCCGCAGTGAAGAGCGGTGCGAGCCAGAGCCAGAGGGCGAAGAGCGCGAGCGGGACGCCGGCGCCGAGCGCGAGGGGCGCCACCAGCGCGAGCCGCGACGGGGCGAACATGTCGGGGGCGGACGCGCCGGAGAGCGGGGCCGTCGTCGCATGCCCCGGCGCAGCGGGCGCGAGCGGGGCGTGCGCGCCGTTCGAGGCGAGCGGCGCGTGCGAGGGCGCGGAGCCGACCCGCGCGGGCGCGGGGGCGCCGTTTGCGAAGGGCACGGGGCGAGCGGTCGACGTCGCCCCGATCGCGCCGCGCCCGAGCCGGTCGCCGCTGGCGTCGTCGTCCTTGGCGAACCGCTCGAGCGCGGCGCGCTCGAGCTCGCTCACGAGCCGGGCCAGGACGCGCGGGTTGCCCGCCGAGGTGCGGTGCAGCTCCCGCGCGGTGTAGGGGCCGAGATGGGTGCGCAGGCCGACGCGGACGGAGTCGAGCCGCCAGTCGAGGTACGTCGCGCACTCGGCGAGGTCGAGCGGCTGCGCGAGGCGGTGCTCGAGCAGGTCGGGCAGGGCCCGCAGCGGCTGCGGATCTGCGTCGAGATCGAGCGCGGCGACGACGCGGAGCGCACCGTCGCAGGCCGCGACGCACTCCACCAGACTCTTCAGCGTGTCGGGCGGCAGCGACTGGGCCTCGTCGATCAGGAGGACGAGCGTGCCGCCCACCCGCGCGATGCGCTCCGCGATCCGGCGCACCTCGAGCTCGGGCGCGCTCGCCGGCGCGGGCGCGCCGATCTGGTGCAGTACCCAGGCGAAGAAGTCCGGCGGGTCGAGCCTCGCGTAGTAGACGTCGACGGGCTGCAAGGGCTCGTGCAGCCGCGCGCCGAGCTCGCGCAGCACGGTGGTCTTGCCGAACCCGCTCGAGCCGCGCAGGAGCTGGCAGCGGCGGCCGCTCCGCAGCTCGTTCGCGATCGCCCCCAGGACGCGCTCGGTGTCCGCGCGCGCGAGGTAGCCGCCGACCGGCGGCCCCAGGCCCGGCGCAGCCGCGCGGTCGTCGCGATCGTCGATGAGCCCGCGCGAGCGCGCATCGGAGAGGACGCCCTCGGCGAGGACGTGGAGGGCGGCGGGCACCCCGCCCGAGCGGGTGTGGAGCTCCGCCACGACGCTCGGGCCGAAGCAGCGGGCGAGCCGCCGGTCGGCCGCGCGGGCGAGGCGGGCGTCGACGTAGTGCGCGGTCTCGTCCGCGCTCATCGGCGCGGCGAGGCGGACGGTGCACGCGCCGCCAGCGAGGCGAGGCCGCGGCGCGCCGGTCGCGACCGCGAGCAGCGCGCGCAGCGCGCCGCGCCCCGCCCGGAGCGCGCGGGTGAGGCCCTCGGTCGCCTCGCTCGGCAGCCGGGCGGCGTCGTCGACCGCGACGACGAGCACTTTTCCGACGACGCGGAGCCGGCGCGCCGCCTCCTCGAGCGTCAGCGCGACGCGCGCCGGCGAGCGCTCGTCGAGGCCCGCGAGGGCGATCGCAGCGAGCTCGTCGAAGCTCGAGCCCGCGAGCGGGAGCCGCACGAGCTCGTAGCGCGGCTCGAGGCGCGTCTCGAGCACCCGCAGCAGCAGCGACTTCCCGATCCCGGACGGTCCTTCGAGCACGGCGACGCGCGCACCTTCGTCGAGCGCGCGCGAGAGACCCGCCAGTGCCTCCTCGCACGCCGGGCGCGCGACGTAGGCGCGCGGATCGGCGACACGGGCGAAAGGGGCGGGGGCTGGACCCGCGCGGGGCGGCGCCGGCAGCGTGGGGAGGTCGGGGCCGAGGGTCGACACCGGCGCGTCGCCGGGGTCAGCGCGCCCGCGGGAGCTCGCCGAGCGCAGGAACCCCCGTCAAGCTCTCGAGGTCGCTGCGAACGAGCACCACCGGGTCGAAGAACTCGAGAGCGAGCGCGAGCAGCACGGCCGCGGCGAGCACGGCGACCGCCGACATCACGGCCAGCATCCAGCGCGGGAACTCCGGCTGGAGCGGCGGCACGGCCGGCCCGAGGCGCGAGAGCTTGATGCCCTGCTGCGAGGCCTCGAGGCTCTCGGCGAGCTCCGCCTCCTTCACCTTCTTCAGCGAGTCGGCGTAGTTCTCGCGCAGCACTTCCTCGCGCTGCGCGAGCGCCGTGAGCTCCTCCTGGCGCGCGGGCGTGCGGCTCACCTGGCCTTCGAGGTCCGCCATCTCGACCTCGAGCTCGGAGAGCTGGCCGCGCAGTGAG
>DATAGA010000483.1:0-3539 GCA_036257215.1 Myxococcota bacterium | reverse complement strand
GGTCGACCTCGTCTGCAACATCGGCTCGCCGCGCGCCCTGGCGACGCTGCTCCAGCGCATCGGCCGCTCGGGCCACGCGACGGGCCGCGTGCCGAAGGGCCGCCTCTGGCCGACGACGCGCGACGAGCTCGTCGAGTGCGCGGCGGCGCTGCGCGGTCTCGCCGGGGGCCGGCTCGACCGCGTCGTGCCCCCCGTCCTCGCGCTCGACGTCCTCGCGCAGCAGATCGTCGCCGCGTGCGCGTCCGAGGACTGGAAGGAGGACGCGCTCTACGCGCTGGCCCGGCGGGCGGCGCCCTACGCCGAGCTCGCGCGCGAGGACTTCGACGCGGCGGTCGAGCTCGTGTCCGAGGGCGTGCCGACGGGACGCGGGACGCGCGGCGCCCACGTCCACCGCGACCGCGTGCACGGCGTCCTGCGCGGCCGGCGCGGCGCGCGCATCAATGCGCTCACCTCGGGCGGTGCGATCCCGGAGACGGCCGACTACCGCGTGCTCCTCGACCCGGACGACACCTTCATCGGCACGGTGAACGAGGACTGGGCGATCGAGAGCCAGATCGGCGACGTGTTCCTGCTCGGGACCAGCGCGTGGCGCATCCGGCGCGTCGAGGCCGGGGTCGTGCGCGTCACCGACGCGCGCGGCGCGGCGCCCTCGGTGCCGTTCTGGCTGGGCGAGGCGCCCGCGCGGACCGCCGAGCTCTCGGCCGAGGTCTCGGCGCTGCGCGCGGAGGTGGGCGAGCGCCTCGCGGCCGGCGGCCCCGCCGGCGCACGCGCGTGGCTCGTGGCCGAGTGCGGCGTCGACGAGGCCGGCGCGACACAGATCGCCGCCTATCTCGAGGCCGCGAGCACCGCGCTCGGCGTGCTGCCGACCGAGCGCGACGTCGTCTTCGAGCGCTTCTTCGACGACGCCGGCGGGATGCAGCTCGTCATTCACGCGCCCTTCGGCGGGCGCGTCAACCGCGCGCTCGGGCTCGCACTGCGCAAGCGCTTCTGCCGAACGTTCGACTTCGAGCTGCAGGCCGCTGCGAGCGACGACGCCGTAGTGCTCTCGCTCGGGGCGCAGCAGTCGTTCCCGCTCGAAGCGGTGCCGCGCTTCCTCTCGCCGCACACGATCCGCGAGACGCTGACGAACGCGGTGCTCGGCGCGCCGGCGTTCGCCGTGCGCTGGCGCTGGAACGCGGGCCGCGCGCTCGTGATCCTGCGCCAGCGGCGGGGCCGACGCGTGCCGCCGCCCATCCAGCGCATGGAGGCGGACGACCTCATGGCGGCCGTCTTCCCGGCGCTCGCGCAGTGCCAGGAGAACGCGACGGGGCCGATCGAGCTGCCCGACCACCTGCTCGTGCGCCAGACGCTGGCGGACTGCCTGCACGAGTCCGCCGACGCCGCCGGGCTCGAGCGCCTGCTCGTCGCGATGGCGGAAGGGCGCGTGCGCGTCCACCTGCGCGACGTGACGGAGCCCTCGCCCCTCTCGCACGAGATCCTGAACGCGCGCCCGTACACGTTCCTCGACGACGCGCCGCTCGAGGAGCGTCGCACGCGCGCCGTGGCGATCCGCAGCCGCCTCCCGACGCGGACGGGCGAGCTCGCGCGGCTCGATCCCCAGGCGATCGCCGCGGTCCGCGAGGAGGCGCGGCTCGACCCGCGCGACGCCGAGGAGCTGCACGACGCGCTGCTCCACCTCGTCGTCGCCGAGGCGGAGCCCGCCTTCGCGCCCTGGCTCGACGAGCTCGCGGCCAGCGGCCGCGCGGCCCGGGTCGAAACGCAGCGCGGCGCGCGCTGGCTCGCGACCGAGCGGCGTCGCGAGGTGGAGGCGCTCTTCCCCGGCTGCGCGATCGCGCCCGACGTCCGGGTCCCGGCGGCGCTGGCGCGGCGGCCGGCGCCCGACGCCGCGGCGGCCGCAGCGCTCGCGCTGCGGGGACACCTTGCTGTGACAGGCCCGGCCACGGTCCCCGCCCTCGCACAGCGCACGGCGCTCGATCCCGCGGACGTCGAGTGCGCGCTCGCGGCGCTCGAGGCCGAGGGCTTCGCCCTGCGCGGCCGCTTCTCGGACCCGCGCGGCGGGGAGGAGTGGTGCGAGCGGCGGCTCCTCGCCCGCATCCACCGAGCGACCACCGAGCGCCTGCGCCGCGAGATCGAGCCGGTGACGGCGCAGGACTTCCTGCGGTTCCTGCTGCGCTGGCAGCACGTCGCGCCGGGGACGCAGTGCGAGGGACGCCGGGGCCTCCTCGCCGCGCTCGAGCAGCTCCAGGGCTTCGGCCTCGCCGCGGGCGCGTGGGAGGCCTCGGTGCTACCGGCGCGCGTCGCGGGCTATCGCACCGAGTGGCTCGACGCGCTCTGCTTCGCGGGCGAGCTCGCGTGGGCGCGGCTCGAGCTGCCCGCCGCCGACGCCGGCGACGCTCGCCGCGTCCCGTCGCGAGCGACCCCGCTCGGCTTCGCGCTGCGCGACGACCTCCCGTGGCTGCTCGCCGCGGCGCGCGGCGAGGCGGCTGCGCTCGCGCCGGCCGAGGGCCCCGCTGCCGACGTCTTCGAGGCCCTCCGCGCGCGCGGCGCGCTCTTCCTCTCGGAGCTCGCGAGCGCGACGCGCCGCGAGCCGCGCGAGGTGGAGGACGCGCTCTGGGATCTCGTCTCGCGCGGGCTCGTGAGTGCCGACGGCTTCGTGAGCGTGCGCGGGCTGCTCTCGCGGCGCGGCTCGACGTCCGGCGCGCCCGCGTGGGACGCGACGGCGTCGGCGACCGCCGGGGTCTCGGGCTGGCGCGGGGCCACGGCCCGCGCGCGCCTCGGACGCGGCGCGCGGCGCAGCGCGGAAGGGCGCTGGTCGCTCGTTCCGCCGGCCGAGCGATCGCTCGACGCCGAAGCGCTCGCCGAGGCGGTCGCCGGTCAGCTACTCGCCCGCTGGGGCGTCGTGTTCCGCGATCTCCTCGCCCGCGAGGCGCTCGCCGTCCCGTGGCGCGAGCTGCTCTGGGCACTGCGGCGGCTCGAGGCGCGGGGCATCGCGCGCGGCGGCCGCTTCGTCACGGGTTTCATCGGCGAGCAGTACGCGCTGCCCGGCGCGGTCGAGGCGCTGCGCCGCACGCGCCGGCGGCCGCGAAGCGGCGAACGCGTGCGCGTGTCGGCCGCCGACCCGCTCAACCTCGTCGGCATCCTGACGCCGGGACCCCGCGTCCCGGCGCTCGGCGCGCAGGCGGTCGTCTACGAGGACGGTCTCCCGATCGGCGACGCGGCCCGCGCGGCGGGCGCGGGTCGCTGAGCGGCGCAAGCCCGGGCATCGCGGCGAGGACGCGCCGCCGCGCCTGCACCGCTCAGCGCCCGAAGGGCGACCCGGTCTCCCGCGGCGTCTGCTGGTGGAACGCCATCTTCCAGGCGCCCCCGCGGCGCACGTAGCCGCTGCTCACGAGCGCGGCGTACGGCTCGCCGCCGGCTTGCGTCGCAGTCGCCTCGTAGGTCACCAGCGCGACGTCCTTCGACGGCTCGATCACGCCGATGACCTCCATGTGCACGTCCTCCCAGCGGTCCGCTTCCTTCACGGTCTCGGCGACCTGGTC
>DATAGA010000472.1:0-3553 GCA_036257215.1 Myxococcota bacterium | reverse complement strand
GCTGGAGCGCCTTGCCGAGCGTGATCGCGATGCCGGCGATGGCGTTCATGTGCGGGCCGCCCTGGAGACCCGGGAAGACCGACTTGTCGATGGCGGAGGCGAACTTCTTCTTGCAGAGCACCATCCCGCCGCGCGGCCCGCGCAGGCTCTTGTGCGTCGTGGTCGTCACGATGTCGAACCCGTAGTCGAACGGGTTGCGCATCGCGCCGGCGGCGATGAGCCCCCCGATGTGGGAGACGTCCGCCATCGTGATCGCGCCGACCTCGTCGGCGATCCTCTGGAACTCGCCGTAGTCGTAGTCGCGCGGGTAGGAGGTGTAGCCGCAGAGGACCATCTTCGGCCGCGTCTCGAGCGCGATCCTGCGCAGCTCGTCGAAGTCGATCCGGCCGGCCTCGTCCGGGATCGTCTTGTAGCGCACGAAGTTGAAGATCTTCCCCATGTGCGAGACCGGCGCGCCGTGCGTCAGGTGGCCGCCGTGGGAGAGGTCCATGCCGAGGATCGTGTCGCCCGGCTTCATGAACGCGAGGTACACCGCCTGGTTCATGGGGGAGCCCGAGAGCGGCTGCACGTTGGCGTGCTCGCAGCGGAAGACCTGCTTCGCGCGCTCGCGCGCCAGCGTCTCGACGGCGTCGGTGAACTGCTGCCCGCCGTAGTAGCGCTTGCCGGGGTAGCCCTCGGCGTACTTGTTCGTGAGGACCGAGCCGAGCGCGACGAGCACCTCGGGGTAGGTGTAGTTCTCCGAGGGGATCAGCTCGACGCCGCGGCGCTGGCGCTGCTCCTCGCCGGCGATGGCCGCGAAGACGTCCGGGTCGGTGCGGCGCAATAGCTCGCGAAACTCGTCCATGACGGAAGGTTCGCGCAGCCGGCGGGCGCTGCAAGCCGGGATATCCTCCGCCCGCGATGCAAGGGCTGCTCGGCCGCCTGTTCCCCGCGGTGCGCCCCGCCGAGCAGGCGCGGTTCGTGTTCTTCGTGTCGCTGCTCGCGCTCGTGACGCTTGCGCAGACGGTGGGCCTCGTCGGCGCAGAGACGCTGTTCCTCTCCCGACTCGGCAGCGCCGCACTACCGAGCGCCTTCGTCGGCGCCGCCCTCGCAACGGTGCTTGCGTCTCTGGCCTACGCCGCCGTCGTCGGGCGCGCGCGCAACGACGGCCTCTTCGCCGTGCTCCTCGTCGGCGCGGCGGTGGTGCTCGCAGCGGGCGCCGTCGCGTCGGAGCGCGGCGTGCCCGCTGCCGCGCCGCTCCTCTTCGGCGGCTTCTTCGTAACCCAGGCGGTCTTCCTGAACCACTTCTGGACGTTCGTCGGCGACTTCTTCGACACGCTCGCGGCCAAGCGCCTTTTCCCGCTCTTCATGGCGGGCAGCAGCGCAGGCGGTGCAGCGGGCGGGGCGCTGGCGCTCGCGCTCGCGGGCACCGCGCCGGCCGAGGCGCTGATCGCCGCCTGGGCCGCCGGGCTCGCAGTGGCGGGGCTGCTGGTGCGCCTCGCGCGCGGCCGTATCCGGCGCTGGGGTCCGCTCGGCTACGAGGAGTCGGACGAGAGCTCGGTGGCGGGCCTGCGCGCCGCGCTGGTCTACGCGCGCGGCTCGCCGATCAGCCGCTGGCTCGTGCTCTCGGCGCTCGGCATGGTGATGGCGCTCTTCACGGCACAGTACCTCTACTCGGAAGCGTTCCTGCGCGCGTACCCCGATCCGGCGCGCCTCGCCGCGTTCTTCGCCGCCTTCCTCGTCGCGGCGAACGTCCTCGAGCTCTTCGTCGAGACGCTCGTCACGCCGCGCCTCATCGCTCGCATGGGCGTCGCGAGCGTGAACCTGCTGCATCCGCTCCTCACGCTCGCGAGCTTCGGCGCGCTGGCCCTCGACTTCGGGCTCGCGGCCGGCATCGCCGCGCGGCTCAACCGCGAGGCGCTCGACAACGCGCTGGCCCAGCCGGTGCGGCACCTCGTCTACAACGCGCTGCCCGAGCGGCTGCGCGGCCGCATGCGCGCGCTGCTAGAGGGGATCGTCGTCTACTCCGGCATGGCCGCCGCGGGCGCGGCGCTGCTCGCGCTCCCGGGCGGCGTGCGCGGCCCGCGCGACGTCTTGCTCCTCTGCGGCCTCGGCGCGGGGCTGGCCGTGCTCTACTTCGCGGCCAACGCGGCGGTGCGGCGCGCGTACCTCGCGACGCTGGTCGAGCAGCTCCGCGCCGGCCGGCTCGACCTGCGCGACGTCGGCGACGCGCTCGGCGGCTTCGAGGTGGCGCAGCTGGCCGAGCTCTGGCGCGAGCTCCTGGCCCGGCGCGCGCCGGGCGCGAGCGCCGGTGGGCTCGAACTCGCGCCCCTCCTGGCCGAGCGGGGCCTCGTCGAGCCGCTCGTCTACGCGGCCGGCCATCCCGACGCCGACGTGCGTCTCGCCTCGATCGGCGCTCTCGCCGCGGTGGAGGGCGAGGCCGCGCGCGCCGCGCTCCTCGGTGCGCTCGACGACGCCGAGCCGCGCGTGCGCGTCGCCGCGCTGCGCGGCCTCGGGCCGGCGGGCGACGCGACGCTCGCCGCGTCGGCCGCCGTGCGCGCTCGGCTCGCGGACCCGGCGCCCGACGTGCGCGCGGAGGCAGCGCTCCGCTGCGGCGGCGAAGGCCACGCGCTGCTCGAGCGCATGGCCCGCGCCGCAGATCCCGCCGAGGCGGTGGCCGCGCTGGCGCGCCTGCCCTCGTCGCTCCAGTGGCTGGCGCGCGAGCGGGCCGCCGATCGCGCGCCGGCGGTCTGTGCGGCCGCGCTCGAGGCGCTGGTGCGGCTCGGCGCCGAGGACAGCGTGCCGACGATGGAGGTGGCGCCGCTGCTCGAGCACCGCGAGCCCGCCGTGCGTCTGGCGGCGGTGGCGATGCTCGGCGCGCAGGGCACGGACGCAGCGGCCGGAGTGCTCGGCGCCGCGCTCGACGACGCGGCCCGATCGGTGCGCCGCGCGGGAGCGGAGGCGCTCGGCCGGCTCGGCGACCGCGGCGTCGAGGCGGCGCGCCCGCAGCTCGAGGCGCGCGGGCTCTGGACCGTGGACTCCGCCCTCGCCGCCATCGGCGCCGCCGGAACGCCGCGCGCCCGGGCCGCGCTCGCGGCGGACCTGCGCCGCCGCGTGCGCGACGCCTGGACCCACGAGCTCGCCGGCGCCGCCCTCGCCACCGCGGCTGCCGACGTGCCGCACCGCTTCCTGCGCACCGCCCACGCCAGCGCCGGAGCGCGTGCGCTCCGGCTCGCCTTCCGGACCATCGAGCTGCTCGAGGGCCCCGTCGTGGTGCGCAGCGTGCAGCGCACGCTGCGCCTGGGGCGCCCGCGCGCGCGGGCCGACGCGCTCGAGGTGCTCTCCAACCTCGGCGACCGCTCTGCGGCGGGGCTCCTCGCCCTCCTGCACGAGAGCGGCCCGCTCGAGGATAGAATCCGCGGGGTCCCGCTCGTCCGCGCCCGGCCGCACAGTGCGGCCGACGTGGTGGAGGCGGGCCGGGGCGCGGCGGATCCCTGGATCCGCGTCGCCGCCGCAGCGGCGGCCGCGGCCGACGAGGGAGAGCACGGGACGATGGAGCGCCTGCTGGCACTGC
>DATAGA010000447.1:0-2776 GCA_036257215.1 Myxococcota bacterium | reverse complement strand
CGGACTCGGCGTGAGCGGCGCGGCCGGCGCGGGAGCGCGCCCGCGGGACTGGTCCGACTGGCACCGCGCCTACGACCGCCCGGGGTCCTTCCTCGCGCTGCGCCTCGCCGTCGTGCAGATGCGGATCCGCGAGTGGCTGGCAAGCGCGCCCGCCGGGCCGCTGCGCGCCGTGAGCCTGTGTGCCGGCGAGGCCCGCGACCTGCTGGGCGCCCTCGCCGGCCACGAGCGCGCGCGCGACGTGCGCGCGCGTCTCGTGGAGCTGGACGGACGCAACGCCGCCGCCGCGCGCTCTGCGGCGGCGCGCTCCTCGCTCGCGGCGGTCGAGGTGGTCGAGGCGGACGCGGGCGTCACCGACGCGTGGAAGGGCGCCGTGCCGGCCGACCTCGTGCTCGCCTGCGGCGTGTTCGGCAACGTCAGCGACGCCGACATCGAGGCCACCGTCGCGGGACTGCCGGCCCTGTGCGCGCCGGGGGCGACGGTGATCTGGACCCGACACCGCGCAGCGCCGGACCGCACGCCCGACGTGCGCCGCTGGCTCGCCTCCGCGGGCTTCGAGGAGATCGCGTTCGACGCGCCGGACGGCTTCCTCTTCTCGGTCGGCACGCATCGGCTCGTGGGTCCGCCCGCCCCCTTCGCTCCGGGTCGGCGGCTGTTCACGTTCGTCGGCTTCGACGCGCTGCACGGCACGCAGCGGGCGTCGCCGTGAGCGGGCCCGACTAGGCGCCGCCGCCGTAGGGGTCGTCGATTGCGAAGAGCCAGCGGCCGTCGGGCTGGCGCCGCACGACCTCGCGCGCGCTCCCGCTGAACTCGACCGCGCTTCCGTCGGGGGCGGTCGCCTTCGCGCTCCACTGGTTGTAGAGCAGGGCCACGCCGCCGCTCTCGGCGACCTTCACGACGTTCATCGCGATGGCGGTCTTCGCCGCGATCAGGGTGCCGAGCGCGTCGCGCAGCTGGGCGTGGCCGCGCGCCGTGCCGCCTCGCTGGACGAGCACGGCGTCCGGCTCGTAGAGCGCCACGAGGTCGTCGAGGCGCCCCGCGTTCACGTACTCGCCGAAGAGTCGGTCGACGTCCTCCGGAGTTCGCGCCGTCATGTCGGTCCTCGAGCGCGTCCCGTGCGCCGCTTCAGGTCGCGAGCGCCGGCGCTCCCGAGGAGCGGTGCTCCGTGTAGCGCGGCGGCGGCCCGACGCGCAGCTCGGCGCGCACCTCCTCGAGCGGGCGTGCGAGCAGCGCCTCCCAGTCGGCGCCGGGCAGCCAGGCGGAGCCTCGGCCGCGCCGGAACGCATCGCGCAGCATGCGCCGGAACTCGGGTGCGCGGCGCGCCCGCCAGAACACGGTCGCCACGATGAAGCCGATGCCGCGGTTGCGCGTCTGCGCGTAGCTGAACGCGAGGAGCGACGCCTCGCCGAGGAGATCGCGCCCGTAGCCGGTCACCACGTGCCAGAGGTCGTGCATGTCGCGCAGGCGCGCGCCGAAGAGGCGCCGCTCCGGCGGGAGCGTGGGGTCGCCGTTCCCGGCGGCGAGGCTCGCCTCGGCCAGCCCCGCGGCCGAGATGCGCTCGCGGCCCATGAACTCGGCGTAGCGGTGCCCGAGGCTCTCGGGCGGGAGCGCGAGCAACCGCTCGCGGTCCGAGAGCACGGCCAGCAGGCTGCGCTGCTCGGCCAGGACGCGTGCGCCGGTCTCGGTGCGGCGAAAGCGCTCGAAGGCGCGCTCGCCGCTGCGCCCGCCGAGCGCCGAGATCACGTCGAAGACGCGCGCCGTCTCGTCCGGGTTGCGCAGCAGCGCGCGCATGGCGCGGAAGGCGGCCAGGGGACGCATGCGCTGCGGCGGCATGGCGGCGGAGGATAGCCGGGCGGCCGCGTCCGCGCCGGGCTCACGACGCGGGCGTGGGGCCGTCCCCGACGATCGTCTCGATCAGCTCCTCGCGGTGGCGGCGCGCGTCCTCGTAGCCGAGGTCGACGAGCTCGGACGTGTACGCCGCGTCGAAGTAGAGGTACGAGAGCAGGTCGGCCTCTTCGGCCGGCACGCCGCGCAGCGCGAAACGGGCGAAGATCGCCCCGAACGCGCCGAGCTCGCGGCCGCCGCCGCGCCGCCAGGCGCGGGCGGCGATCGCGCCGAGGTCCTCGCTCGGGCGCACCACCGCGGACGCGACGTAGCGATAGCTCGTGCCGCGCCGGGCGCGCAGCGCGACGTTCATGCGGTCGAGGAACTCGGGGCCGTAGACCTCTTCACCGCGCGCGATCCACGCGTTGACGAGGTCCATGCGGTGCAGCTCCGACTCGAGCTGGTCGAGCAGCAGCGCGTTGAGCACCTTGCCGAGCAGGAAGGCCGGTTGCGTGATCGCCTCCTCGGGGTACTCCGTCGGACCGGCCGGCGTGCGCGGCCTGTTCTTGAGCGCGACGACGATCACGCGGTCGGCGCCGAGGCGCAGCGCCGGCGAGAGCGGCGTGTTCATGCGCAGGCCGCCGTCCACGTAGAGGTGGTCCTTCACGCGCACCGCCGGGAAGAGGAACGGGATCGCCGCGGAGGCGCGCACGTGCGCGGAGGCGATCTCGGTCACGACCGCGCGCGCGCCCGGGTCGTGGGCCCACGGAGCCGGGTCGGCGAGCACGCCGTCGAGGAAGAGCGTGTTGAGGCCGCTGCGCACCTCGGTGCAGGAGATGCACAGGACACCCGGGCGCCGGCGCTCGAGGTTGGCGCGCAGCGCCGCCCACGGGATGCGCGTCTCCACGATCTGCTCGAGGGGCGTGAGGTCGACGAGCCCACCCACGGCGTCGAC
>DATAGA010000412.1:0-4280 GCA_036257215.1 Myxococcota bacterium | reverse complement strand
CGGTCACCGCGTGGCGATCTGCGAGCAGGTGGAGGACCCGAGGAGCGCGCGCGGGCTCGTGCGGCGCGACGTGGTGGAGGTGCTGACGCCGGGGCTCGTCGGCAACCCCGAGAGCCTCGACGCGCGGCGCGAGGTCTCGCTCGCGGCGCTCGACGCGAGCGGGGCCGGCGAGGTCGGGCTCGCCTCACTCGACGCCTCGACCGCGAGCTTCCAGGCGACGGCGTGCGAAGCGGCGGGGGAGGGCCTGCCGGCCGCCCTCCTCGAGGAGCTCGAGCGGATCGACCCCCGCGAGCTGCTCCTCCCCGCGAAGGCGCTCGACGCGCTCGGCCCCGCGCTGCGTGCCCGGCTCCCGCGCGCCGCACTCACGGCGCTCCCGTCCGAGGCGTTCGATCGGTCGAAGCCGGCGGCGGAGCCCGACGGCCTCGCGGCGCTGGCCGGGGCCGCCGCGCGCGCCGCGGCGGCCGTCCTGCGCTACCTCGCCGACCACCAGCCGTTCGCGCTGCACCAGACGCTGCGCGTGCGCGGCTACCGGCTCGACGACGCGCTCGTCCTCGACGGCGCGACGCGCGCGCACCTCGAGCTCTTCGAGAACGCCGAGGACCGCTCGCGCCGTGGGACGCTGCTCGAGCGGATCGACGAGACGTTGACGCCGCCCGGCGCGCGGCGGCTCGCGCGCTGGCTCGCCCGGCCGCTCGTCGCGCCCGCAGCCGTGGCCGCGCGCCAGGACGCCGTGGCCTGGCTCGCCGAGCGCGATCGATTGCGCGCCCGCGTGCGCCGCACCCTGCGCGACGTGCGGGACCCCGAGCGCCTGCTCGCCAAGGTGGCGCGTCCGGGCGCGACGCCGCGCGACCTCGCCGCGCTCGCGCGCAGCCTCGCGGGCCTGCGGGCGACGGCCGACGCGCTAGGCGCCCCGGACGCCGAGCTGCTTCCCGTGCCCGACGCGCCGCGCCCGCCGGCCCTGCCGGCGCCGTCGGCGCTGCCCGACCTGGAGCAGCTCCTCGCCGAGGCGCTGGTCGACGAGCCGCCCGCCATGCTGCGCGGGTCGCGCGGCGCCGGCGACACGGGCTTCCTGCGCGCGGGCTTCCGGCCGGAGCTCGACGCGCTGCGCGAGGCCGCCCGCAAGGGGCGCGAGTGGATCGCCGGGCTCGAGGCGCGCGAGCGCGAGCGGCTCGGCGTCGCGAGCCTCAAGGTGCGCTTCCACCCGGTCCACGGCTACGCGATCGAGCTGCCGCGCTCGCAGCTCGGGCGGGTGCCGCCCGACTACGAGCGGCGCCAGACGCTCGCGAGCGCCGAGCGCTTCACGACGCCGGAGCTGCGCGAGATGGAGGCGAGCGTCGTCGGCGCCACCGAGCGTGCCGCGGCGCTCGAGCGCGAGCTGTTCGAGCAGGTGCGCCAGCAGACCCTGGCCCAGACCGCGCGCCTCCAGGCGAGCGCCGACGCCGCCGCCGAGCTCGACGCGCTGGCCGCGCTCGCCGAGGTGGCGCGGCGGGACGGCTGGGTGCGCCCGGTCGTCGACGACTCGCGGCGGCTCGAGATCCGCGGCGGCCGCCACCCCGTCGTCGAGCGGGCGCTCGCCGCCCGCGGGGCCGGCGCCTTCGTCCCGAACGACACGCTGCTCGACCCGGGCGACGCCCAGATCCTGCTCCTCAGCGGGCCCAACATGTCGGGCAAGAGCACCTACCTGCGGCAGGTGGCGCTGCTCGCCCTGCTCGCCCAGATGGGGAGCTTCGTCCCCGCCGAGTCGGCGCGGGTGGGGGCGGTCGATCGAATCTTCACCCGGGTCGGCGCGTCGGATCGACTCGCACGCGGCGAGTCGACCTTCATGGTGGAGATGCGGGAGACGGCGCAGATCCTGGCGCAGGCGTCGCCGCGCAGCCTGGTCGTCCTCGACGAGATCGGGCGCGGCACGAGCACCTTCGACGGCCTCTCGATCGCGTGGGCGGTGGCCGAGTACCTGCACGACACGCCCGGCCTCGGCGCCCGCACGCTGTTCGCGACGCACTACCACGAGCTCGCCGACCTCGCGGCGCTCCGCCCCCGGATCCGCAACGGCCACTTCGAGGTGCGCGAGTGGGGCGACGACGTGATCTTCCTGCGCCGCCTCGCGCCCGGGGCGGCGAGCCACTCCTACGGCATCCAGGTCGCGCGCCTCGCGGGTCTCCCGGCCGCGCTCCTCGCGCGGGCGCGCGAGCTGCTGCGCGCCCTCGAGTCGGGGGAGCTGCGCGTGCGGGAGCTCGCGGCCGGAGAGCCGGCGAGCGCGCAGCTCGGGCTCTTCGAAGGCGCGGAAGCCGCGCCCGACGCCGCTGCCGCCGCTGCGCCCGGCCCGTCGGCGGCCGAGGCCGAGGCGCTCGCCGCGCTGCGCGCGGTCGACCTCGACCGCACCGCGCCGATCGACGCGCTGCTCCTCCTGCGCGAGCTGCACGCCAAGCTCGGCGGAGGCGCGTCGTGAGGGGCGCCCGGCTCGCCCTCCTCGCGCTCGCCGCGCCGGCGCTCCTCGGTGCCGCCGAGCGCCCCGCCGGTCTCGGCGACGTGAAGCGGGTGCAGCACTGGTCGTACCCCGGGTTCACGCGCGTCGTCGTCGAGACCACGCGCCCGGTGCACACGCGCGTCGAGCGGCTCCCCGCGGACCGCGCGAGCCGGCGGCCCGAGCGCCTCTACCTCGACCTCGACGGGCTCTGGGTCGGGACGCGCTTCGACGCGCCGATCGAGGTCGGCGACGGGCTGCTGCGCGCGGTGCGCGTCGGCCAGAACACGCTGCGCCGCACGCGCGTCGTGATCGACCTCGAGCGCTACGACCGCCACCGGCTGCTGCATCTATCGAGCCCGGCCCGCGTCGTGATCGACGTGTTCGGCCACCGCCCAGCTGGGTCCCCCGCTCCGCGCGACCGGCCCGACCCGGGCGGGCCGCGCCTCGCGTCCGAGCTCCGGCCGATCCGCACCGTGGTGGTGGATCCGGGCCACGGCGGACGCGACACCGGCGCGCAGCGGGGCGGCGTCGTCGAGAAGGACGTCACGCTGCGCATCGCGCGCGCGCTGCGCCCGTTGCTCGAGGCGGAGGGCCTGCGCGTCGTCCTCACGCGCGAGACCGACCGCACGCGCACGCTCGAGGAGCGTACCGCCCTCGCCGAGGGCGTGGGGGGTGACCTCTTCCTCTCGCTCCACGTGAACGCAGCCCCCGGGCGCGAGCTCCACGGCATCGAGACCTACTACCTCGACAAGAGCCACGAGCGGCACAGCCTGCGCGTGGCCGCGACGGAGAACGGCGTCGCGTCCAGCGCGCTCGACCCGCTCCAGCGCACGCTCGCCACGCTGCGCACGTCCGAGACGTCCGAACAGTCCGCCGCGCTGGCCGTCGCGGTCCACCGCGAGCTCGTGCGCGGCCTGCGCGTCCGCTACGAGGGGGTCGCCGACCTCGGCGTGAAGAGCGGGCCGTTCTACGTGCTGTTCCTGGCCTCGATGCCGTCGGTGCTGATCGAGACGGGCTTCCTCACGAACCCCGCCGAGGCGCGCCGGCTCGCGACCGGCGCCTACGCGGAGCTCGTGGCCGCGCGCATCGCGCGCGGGGTCGTGCGCTACCGGGACACGCGCGGCACGCTGGTAGCGACCCACCGCCCGTGAGCCTCCCGCTCCCCGACGCCTATGTGCCGGAGTACGCCCGCAGCGAGCCGGCGGGCCGCGAGGGGCTCGACCGCGCCGCGGTCGACGGCGTGCGCCGCTACCTGCAGGACCTGCGCTCGGAGCTCGTGCGCCGCCACCGCGAGGGCGCGTCCGGCCGCGCGGTGAACGAGGCGCACTCCGACGGGATGGACCGGCTGCTGCGCAAGCTCGCGTCCGTGGCGGAAGCGCGCTGGTACGCCGAGGGCGGCGCGGTCGACGAGGTGGCCGAGCGCCCGACCGTCGTCGCGGTCGGCGGGTACGCCCGGCGCGAGATGTCCTTCCACTCGGACGTGGACCTTCTGTTCCTGCACCGCGGCGAGCTCACGCCCGTCGCCGCGAGCGTTGCGGAGCGCCTCCAGTACCAGCTCTGGGACGCGGGCCTCACCGTGGGCGGGGCCGTGCGCAGCGTCGCCGAGTCGATCGAGCTCGGGCGGCGCGACCCGACCGTCGCGACCTCGCTCCTCACGGCGCGCTTCCTCTCCGGCGAGCCTTCGCTCCTCCACGAGCTCGTCGAGGGCGTTCGCCGCGAGATCCTCGCCGACGTGGGCGAGTTCGTGGACCTCCAGCGCGCGGCTCTCGCGGCGCGCCACGAGAAGTACGGCGAGTCGCTCTACCTGCTGCAA
>DATAGA010000325.1:0-2460 GCA_036257215.1 Myxococcota bacterium | reverse complement strand
GGGTAGCTCGGCCCCTCGCCATCGGCGCGCGCGCGGAACTCCTGGCGCTGGCTCTCGACGCGGCCCTGCGTGTAGACGATGAGGCCGTCGGCGAGCCACAGGTCCGCGACCTTCACCGCCTGGTCGAGCAGCCCGCCCGGGTCGTCGCGCAGGTCGAGCACGAAGCCCTGGAGCGGCCCGCCCTTCGGCCGCAGCGCGTCCACCTTGCGGCGCAGGTCGTCGGCGGTGTGCTCCTGGAACGAGCGGATGCGCGCGTAGACGAAGCCGGGCTCGAGCAGCCGCGCCTCGACCGACTCCACCTTCACGACGTCGCGCACGATCGTGTAGGGCTCGGGCTTCTCGAAGCCCTCGCGCAGGATGTGGATCGTGATCTTCGAGCCGCGCGGCCCGCGCATGAGGACGACCGCCTCGTGCAGGTCCATGCCCTTCGTGCTGCGGCACGGCTCGGTCCAGTCCTTCGGCACCTCGGTCGGACAGATCGCGACGACCTGGTCGCGGGCGCGCACGCCGGCGCGCGCCGCGGGCGTCCCGTCGATCGGCGCCACGACCTCGATGAAGCCGTCGCGCCGCTTCATGATCTCGATGCCGAGCCCGTGGAACTCGCCGCGCGTGTCGACCTGCATCTCGCGGTGGGACTCGGGGTCGAGGTACGAGGAGTGGGGGTCGAGGTCCTGCAGCATGCCGCGCACGGCGCCGCGCACGAGCCGGGTCTCGTCCACCTCCTCCACGTAGTTCTCGCGCACGAGCTTCAGCACGCCCGCGAAGAGGGAGAGCTCCTGGTAGCGCGCGGAGACGAGGCCGCTGGCGCCGCCCGTCGTGAAGACGACGAGCGCGGCGCTGCCGACGCCGGCCAGGAATCCGACCAGGAAGCGGAGGCGGCCCGTACGCATGGGGCGGTTCTAGGCTCCTACGGCTCCCGGTTCGGTGTGCCCGCGGGAGCCCTTGAACGACGCAGCGACCGGGGGCAGGAGGCCGCAACGAGCGGAACCCGGAGTCTAACGTCCGCCGCCACCCCGCAGCCAGTCGGCGGGGTCCACCGCTTCGCCGCCGCGCCGGATCTCGAAGTAGAGCTGCGGCCCTACCAGCGAGCCGGTGTCGCCGGCCCGCCCGATGGAGGCGCCGCGGGACACCGCGTCGCCCACGGCGACCTCGATCTGGTCGAGGTGTCCCGAGACGGTGTACCAGGACCCGCCGTGGTCGAGGATCACGATCTTGCCGTAGCCGCGGAACCAGCCGGCGAAGCGGACCACGCCGTCCGCCACGCCGCGCACCGGCGTGCCGCGCGGCGCCGCGAAGCCGACCCCCTTGCGAAAGGTCGCCGTCCCGAACTCGTCCACGACGCGGCCGAAGCGCGCGACCAGCGGCGCGTCGACGGGGGCATCGAGGGCGCCGCGCAGCGTCGCGAAGGGAACGCCCGTTGGGGGCGGCGCCGCGCCCGGGGACCGCTCGAGGCCCGCGAGCGTCTCCTCGAGCGCCCGCGCCGCCGCCTCGAGCTCGGCGAGCGCCGCGCGCTCGCGCCCGCGGTCCGTGCGGAGGCTCGCGAGGGCGCGCTGGCGCGCCGCGCGCTCGCCGCCGATCTCGCGCGCGCGGCTCTCGAGCCGCGCGACCGCCGCGTCGCGCGCCTCGCTCGCGCGCGCCGCAGCGTCGCGCGCGGCGGCGAGCGCGTCCTGCTCGGCGCGGAAGCGGCGCAGGAGCGCGCGGTCCTGGTCGAGCAGGCGCTGGAGCAGCGCGGCGCGCTCGAGCGCCTCGCGCAGGCTCGCCGCCGCGAAGAGCGCGGCGGCGGGGCCGAGCTCGCCCGCCTTGTAGAGCGCCTCCGCGCGCGCGCCGAGCGCGCGCCGGGTGCGCGCGAGCTGCGCCTCGGTGCGCTCTGCGTCGGCCTCGACGCGCGCGAGCTCGGCGCGCGCGTCGGCCGCCTCCGCGCGCGCGGACGCGGCGTCGCGCTCGAGCGCCTCGAGCGCGCGGTCGCTCTCCTCGAGCGTCGCGAGCAGGCCGCGTTCCTGCTTCTCGAACGCCTCGATGCGCTCGCGCTGGCGCTCGATCGCCCGGCGCAGCGCCTCGAGCTCGCCGGCGCGAGGGTCGGTCTCGCCGCGCGCGGGCGCCGCGAGGAACGCGGGCGCCAGGAAGGCCGCCGCGAGGAGCGCGAGCGAGCGCGCCGCGCGGACGCGGCGACCCGCCTCCGCGGCCCTCACGCGCGCAGGCCCTGCGCCACAGCACCCGCCGAGCCGAGCAAGCCGAGCACGCCGCCGGCGGCGACGAGGCCCGCGCAGCCGCCGGCCCCGAGGAAGGCCGGCTCGGCGGAGCCGAGGACGAAGGCGAACGCGCCCGCGAGCGCTCCGCCGAGGGCGAGGAACCCGAGCCCCAGCAGGGCGAGCGCGAGGAGCCCCCCGGCGACGCCCTGGAGCAGCCCTTCGAGCAGGAACGGCACCGCGACGAACGAGCGCGTCGCGCCGACGAGCATCA
>DATAGA010000269.1:0-1850 GCA_036257215.1 Myxococcota bacterium | reverse complement strand
CGAGCGTCGAAGAAGTCCGCGAGCTCGAGCGCCGCCGCCTGGTCGACCGCCGGTGCGCCCGGGGAGACCAGGCGCGGCCGGCCGACGGCGAGCGAGACGGCATCGGCTGGCGGGACGGCGCCCGCGAGCGGCACGAGCCGGTCGAAGAGCACGTCGAGCCCCGCACGCACGACGAGCCTGGCGCGCTGCTCCCGCGCCCGGGCGTCCGCGGCGCCGACGGTCAGCGCGGCAGGGGCGCCGCCGGGTCCGGCGACGCTCCCGTACCCGGGACCGGCGGGCCCGTCGTTCCCGGCCGGCGCGACGAGGAGCGTGTCGAGCTTGAGGGCGCCCGCCGCAGCGCGCGCCTCGGGGCCGTCGGCGAAGGCGGCGAACGGCGCGGCGACGCCGACGAGGGCGATGCGGGCGGCATCGTGCGCGTCCCCGTCACCGTTCGGGTCGACGGCGCGCTCGAGCCCGGCGAGGAGCTGGTCGGTGCGCGCGAACACGGCCCACTCGCCGCGCGCGTCCTGCTGCCAGCCCGCGACCCGGATGGGCAGCACCGAGGCGCCGATCGCGACGCCCCCCAGGCCCGACGGCCCGCCGGCGCCGACGAGGATCCCCGCCAGCTCGGTCCCGTGCCGCTCGAGCTCGCCGCTGCCGTCCGGCTTCGGGCCGGGCAGCGCGTTCTCGCTGCCGCCGACGACGTCGATCCCGCGCAGGATCCGGCCGCCGAGGAACGGCTGGGCCGCGTCGATGCCGGTGTCGAGGACCGCGATCGTCACGCCGCGGCCGTCGTGGCCGGGGAGCCCGAGGTCGTCGGGACGCGTGCCGGCTCCCGGCCCGAACGTGCGGCGCGAGAGGACGCGTCCCGAGACGGTCGCGGGGAACGCGGCACGCACCGGGAAGACGCCGACGACCTCCTCCGCGCGCTCCAGCAGCGCGACCGTGCGCGGGTCGAGCAGCGCGGAGAACCCGTTCATGACGCGCGTGTACTTGAAGTCGGGCTGCACCTGCGCGCCCTGGACGGCCATGCGCGAGACGAAGAGGTTCTGCGCCAGGAGCGCCTGCCGCGTCCACCGCCGCTCCTGGCGATCGGTCGCGACGCCGCCGGCCGCGGCGACCTTGTCGCCGAGGGACGGGAAGTCGAGGACGACGAGGAAGCGCTGCCCGACCGCGACGTCCGCGCGCGGCCCGCCGACGAGACCGCTCCACGCGATCGCGGGCGCATTCGTCGCGCCGCCGGCGCCGCGCGTCTCCGCGAGCACGAGCGCGAGCGCGGCCAGGAGCGCGACGATCGCGAGCCTCGCCACGCGGGCGGCCGGGAGCAGCTCACGCGTACGCATCGAGGCCAAGATAATCGGGGTACGGGACGGGGTCGGCGAACCGGGCCGCCGAGGCGATCATGGCGGCGTTGTCGGTGCAGAGGGCGAGCGGTGCAAATGCGGCGTCGGGGAGGGCCTCGCGCAGCTCCGAGTTGGCGGCGACGCCGCCGACGACGGCGACCCGCTCGAGCCCCGTCTGCTCCTGCGCCTCGCGCAGCCGCCCCGTGAGCGCCTTCACGATCGCCCGCTGGTAGCTGGCGGCGAGGTCGGCCGCGGGCAGGTCGTCGCCGTGCTCGCGCACGGCGTAGAGGAGCGCCGTCTTCAGCCCGGAGAAGGAGAAGTCGAGGCCGGGCACGCGCGCGACCGGGAAGAGATGGGCCTCGGGATCGCCCTCGCGCGCGAGCCGGTCGATCGCGGCCCCTCCCGGATAGCCGAGGCCGAGGAGGCGCGCTCCCTTGTCGAACGCCTCGCCCGCGGCGTCGTCGAGCGTCTGCCCGAGGACCGTGTAGCCGGCGGGGTCGTCCACGCGCGCGAGGAACGTATGGCCGC
>DATAGA010000268.1:0-6410 GCA_036257215.1 Myxococcota bacterium | reverse complement strand
GCGTCGAGCACCTGGAGGTAGATGAAGCCGTCGATCCGCACCTGCACGTTGTCCTTCGTGATGCAGACCTGCTCGTGGATGTCGACCGTCTGCTCCTTCAGCGTGTGCTTGTAGGCGACGCGCTCGACGAACGGGATCAGGATGTGGAAGCCGGCGTTGAGCGTGCGGCTGTACTTGCCGAGGTTCTCGACGACGTACGCCATCTGCTGCGGCACCACGACGGCGGTGCGCATCAGCGTCACGACGACGAGCAGCACGATGCCGAGCACCGCGACGAGGATCAGGTTCTCCATCGACTGCCTCCGCGGCGCGTCCGCCGCCTTGGTTCCGCCAGCGCCTCGGGCGCGCCCGACCTACTCCCCGCGCACCTCGAGCACGAGCCCGTCGACGCGAGTGACGCGCGCCCGCGCGCCGGCCGGAAGCGCGGCGGCGCCGACGTTGCGCGCCGACCACGAGGTGCCGCGCAGCTCCACCTGACCGTTCGCCCCGGGCGCGAGTTCGCGCGGCACGAGCGCGACCTGCCCGAGGACCGAGTCGCCCACGGCGCCGCCGGCCGGCCGCAGGCGCCGGTACACGCGTTGGCGGAAGAAGACGGTGGAGACGACCGCGATGACCGCGAAGGCGAGCCACTCGAGCCAGAGCGGGCCGCCGAGCCCCACGAGGTCGAGCACGCCGACCGCGACCGCCGCGAAGCCGAGGAAGACGAGGTAGAAGTCCGCCTCGACGACGAAGAGCTCGCCGGCGAGCAGCAGCGTCCCGACCAGGACCCAGCCCCACCAGGGCATCGCCCGTCCCCCTCGACCCCATTATGTCACGTGACAGCCCCACCGGGGATGCGGGATGCTGCCGCCGTGGACCGCGAGCGGCGTCGCTTCCTCCGGCTCGCCCTCGCGGCGGGGGTCGCGCTGCCGGCCGCGCCGCTCCTCGCCGGCTGCCGCGCAACCCCGCGCTCGGGCGCGAGCGAGGCTCGGACTCGCTTCGCCCACGGCGTCGCGAGCGGCGACCCGCTCGCCGATCGCGTGGTGCTCTGGACGCGCGTCGAGCCGGACGGCGCGGGCCCGCTGCAGGTGCGCTGGCGGGTCGCGCGCGACCCGGACCTGCGCCGCGTCGTCGCCGAGGGGAGCGCGTCCGCCGGGCCCGAGCGCGACTTCACGGTGAAGGTCGACGCGCGCGGCCTCGAGCCCGGCGCGACGTACTACTACGGCTTCGAGTGCGCGGGGGAGCGCTCGCCGCTCGGCCGCACGCGCACGCTCCCCGTCGGCGCCTGCCCGCGGCTGCGCCTCGCCGTTACGTCGTGCGCGAACGTCGCCTTCGGCTGGTTCACGCCCTACGCCGACCTCGCCGAGCGCGCCGACCTCGACGCGGTGCTCTACCTCGGCGACTACCTCTACGAGTACCAGAACGGGGTATACGGCGACGGCACGTCGCTCGGCCGCGTGCCCGCGCCCGACCGCGAGACGCTCAGCCTCGCCGACTACCGCGCGCGCCACGCGCAGTACAAGGCGGACCCCGACCTCCAGGCCGTGCACCGGCAGCACCCGGCGATCGCGGTGTGGGACGACCACGAGATCGCGAACGACGCGTGGCAGGACGGCGCGCAGAATCACGACCCCGCTGGCGAAGGCCCGTATGCGGCGCGCCGCTCCGCGGCGGTGCGCGCGTGGCGCGAGTGGATGCCGGTGCGCGAGGACGACATGCCGGCCGACCCCGCGGCGCGCGCGCCGCGCATCTGGCGCGGCTTCCGGTTCGGCGACCTCGCCGACCTCTTGATGCTCGACACCCGGCTCGAAGGCCGCGCGCGCCAGGCGGCGTCGCCCACCGACCGCGCGGCGCTCGCGGACCCGAGCCGCTCGCTCCTCGGCGCCGAGCAGGAGCGCTGGCTGTTCGCGCGGCTCTCCGGCTCGCGCCGCGACGGCGTCGGCTGGCGCCTGCTGGGCCAGCAGGTGCTGTTCTCGCAGATCCGCACCGCCGACGGCACGATCCGCAACCCCGACGCCTGGGACGGCTACCCCGCCGCGCGCGCGCGCGTGCTCGACCACCTGCGGCGCGACGGGGTGCAGGGCGTCGTGGTGCTGACGGGCGACGTCCACAGCTCCTGGGCGCTCGACGTCGCACCGGACCCGTTCGACCGCGCCGGCTACGACCCCGGCAACGGGCGCGGCGCGCTGGCCGTCGAGCTCGTGACGCCGGCGGTGAGCTCCGCCGCGCCCGGGCGCGACCCCGCCGACGCGCGCGCGCGCGAGGCCGAGTGGCTGCGGCTCCTCCCGCACCTGCGCTGGCTCGAGTTCTGGCACCGGGGCCATCTGCTCCTCGACGTCGACCGGCGCCGCGCGCAGGGCGAGTGGTGGCACGTGGACGGGGTCGAGCGGCGCGGGGAGCCCGCACGCTTCGCGGCGGCGTTCGCGACGCGCGCCGGCGCCAACCACCTCGAGCCGGTCGACGCGCCGAGCGAGCCGCGGGAGGACGCGCCGCTGCTCGCCCCCTGAGCGCCGGCCGCCCGTGAGATAAGCTCCCGCCGCTCCCCCCGTCCCCGTGTGACCGGATCCGACACGCTCGCGGGCCATCCTCCCTCGCGAAGGAGGACGCCCATGCCCGCGATCGACCTCGGCGCACTCGGCCCCTGGCCCCTCGCGGCGGCGGCGCTCGTCGCCGGCGCGGCCGCGGTCGCGCTCCTCGCCTGGTGGCTCGTGCGACGGAGCCGGCGGCGCGAGGCGGCCGCGGAGGCGGCGCGCGCGCAGGCCGACGCCGCGCGCGCCGCGGAGGTCGCCGCGCTGCGCGAGTCCTTCGCCGCGCTGTCGGCCGACGCTCTTCAGCGCAACAACCAGTCGTTCCTCGACCTCGCGCGCGCGTCGCTCGGCGAGTTCCAGCGCGGCGCGGCGTCGGAGCTCGAGAAGCGCCAGCAGGCCGTCGACGCGCTCGTCGCGCCGATCCGCGACTCGCTCGAGCGCATGGGCGAGAAGCTCGGGGCGATCGAGAAGGAGCGACACGGCCACTACTCCGCGCTCGTGCAGCAGCTGCGCCAGGTGAGCGCGGACCACTCGAAGCTCCAGGTCGAGACCTCGGGCCTCGTGCGCGCGCTGCGGACGGCGCCGGCGCGCGGCCGCTGGGGCGAGCTGCAGCTGCGCCGCGTCGTCGAGCTCGCGGGCATGCTCGAGCACTGCGACTTCGCCCTGCAGGAGACGCTCGGGGTCGAGCGGCGACTGCGCCCCGACCTCGTCGTGCGGCTCCCGGGCGGAAAGCGCGTGGTGGTCGACGCCAAGGCCCCGCTCGAGGCGTACCTCGACGCCCACGAGACCGTCGACGAGGCGGCGCGGGAGGTGAAGCTCAAGGACCACGCGCGTCAGGTCCGCTCGCACGTCACCTCGCTCGGTGAGAAGGCGTACTGGAACGAGCTGGACGAGGCGCCCGACTTCGTCGTGCTCTTCCTCCCGGGCGAGCCGTTCTTCGCGGCGGCGCTCCAGTACGACGCGACGCTCGTCGAGTATGCGGCCGACCGCCGCGTCGTCCTCGCGAGTCCCACCACCCTGATCGCGCTGCTGCGCGCCGTCCACCACGGCTGGCAGCAGGAGCGCATCGCGGAGGAGGCGCAGCGCGTCGCTCGGCTCGGGCGCGAGCTCTACGAGCGCGTCGCCACCCTCGGCGGCCACCTCGAGCGGCTCGGCAAGAGCCTCGATCGCGCCGTCACGGCGTACAACGAGGCGGTCGGGTCGGTGGAGACGCGCGTGCTCGTCACGGCGCGGCGGCTGAAGGAGCTGGCACCGGGGCCCGGCGCCGACGAGCTCCCGGGGCTCGAGCCGGTGCAACCGTCGGCACGGCGCCTGCAAGCGCCGGCCTTCGACGAGGGGACGCCCGCAGAGACCGAGCGCACCTGAAACAGCTCGCGTGGGGCGGCTACGCTTCGGGGGCCCACTCCGAGGTGACCGATGAAACCCCAAGAGTACGAGCTCTCCGACGACGACGAGATCGCGGTGTGCGCGGAATGCGGGACGGAGGTCGAGCCCGAGATCGAGCGCGGCTTCAGGATCGGCGACCATGCTGCGCTCTGCTTCGAGTGCGCGGTCGAGCGCGGCGGCACCTACGACGAGACGGAGGAGCGCTGGCTCGAGCCGCCCGACCTCGAGGGCCTCGACGCCGAGTCGGACTGAGCCCGCGTATCCATCGGCCGCTGCTCCGGAAAACCTCCGGGCGAGCGGCGCTCGCGCCGCGCAGACTGGCGCAGGCTCGAGGCGGCGATGGAGACGCGGGAGCAGAGCGAGGGCCAGAGCGAAGGGAGATCCGGGCGTTCTGCGCCGACGTGCGCGGCGGAGGCGCCGCTGCTCCTCGTCGCCGACGGCTCGGCCGACGCGCGGCGGCGGCTCGCCGGCGCGCTGCGCGACGCGGGCTACCGCGTGCTCACCGCCGGCGACGAGGGCGAGGCGCTCGGGCGCGCCGAGCGCGCGCCGCTCGACGCCGTCGTCGCGAGCGTGCGCATAGGGCCGGCCGGCGGCCTCGCGCTGCTGCGCGCGCTGCGCCGCCGGCTCGAGACGCCCTGCATCCTCTACGGGCCGGGCGCCGGAGCGCGGGTCGCGTTCGAGGCGGGCCGCGCCGGCGCGCTCGCGTTCGTGGAGCGGCCGCTCCCGCTGGCGGCCGAGCTCCTCCCGGCGCTCGGCGCGACGCTGACCGCCGCGCGCGGCGGCGCGCCGTACGCGCTGCGCCGCGGCGCCGAGCGCCTCGTCGGCGGCTCGCTCGCGATGCGGCGCGTGCGGGTGGCGATCCGCCGCGTGGCCGCGCGCGGCGTGCCGGTGCTCGTGCAAGGCGAGACGGGCACCGGCAAGGAGCTCGCTGCGCTCGCGCTGCACGAGGAGAGCGGGCGCAGCGGCCCCTTCGTCGCCGTGTCGCTGCCGGAGCTCGCGCACGGCGTGATCGAGAGCGAGCTGTTCGGCCACCGGCGCGGGGCCTTCACCGGCGCGATCGCCGAACGAGTGGGGCTCTTCGCGGCGGCCCACGGCGGGACACTCTTCCTCGACGAGATCGGCGACGCCCCCGCGCCGGTGCAGATGCCGCTTCTGCGCACGCTCGAGACGCGCGCCGTGCGTCCGGTCGGCGGCGCCGCGGCGCGCGCGGTCGACGTGCGCGTCGTGGCCGCGACGCACCGAGACCTCGGCGAGCTCGTGCGGCGGGGAGCCTTCCGCGAGGACCTCTACTTCCGCGTGCGCGGGGCGCTCGTGCGACTCCCGCCGCTGCGCGAGCGCGCCGGCGACCTGCCCGCCCTCGCGCACGACCTCCTCGCCGACCTCGCGCGCGGCGAGCGGGCGGCGCCGGCGCTCGCCGCCGACGCGGTCGCGCTCCTCGCGCGGCTGCCCTGGCGCGGCAACGTGCGCGAGCTGCGCGCGCTGCTCGAGAACGCGCTGCTCTGGTGGAGCGGCGCCGGCGAGCTCGGCCGCCCGGAGCTGCTCGAGGCGCTCGCGTCGCTCGAGGGTGCGCTCGCCCCGGGCGCCTGCGAGCTCGCCGGCAACATGCTCGAGGCGTGGCGGCGCTGCGGCTGGAACCAGGAGGCCGCCCGTCGCGAGCTCGGGCTCTCGCGCTCCGCCTGGCGCAGCCGCTTCGCGCGGCTCGGGCTCGACGCGGCGGTGGGCCGCCGTCGCACGACGGGCCCGACGTCCGTCGGGCCGCCGATCTAGCGCCCGGCCGCTGGAGCGCGCTCCGGCGCCGCCGCCCGCGGCGAGCCGGGCTCGCGACGCGGGTGGGCGCGGCGCCACTCCCAGGGCGGCATCTGCTCCGCGACCGGAAGCCGCCACAGACCCCGGCGCTCGCGGCGCGCCTGCGCCTGCGCGGCGAGCACGGCCTCGCTGCGCACGTAGCGCGGGTGCGCCCAGGCGTGGCCCTCGCGCACGAGGGCCAGGTTCACGAACAGCTCGCCGACGAAGACGTCGGCGACCGCGCGCCCGTAGTCGTCGCGGTCGACCACGACGGCGCGTGCCGCGCGGCCGTCGGCGAGCCGTGCGAGCGCCTGCCGCGCTCGCCGTCCCCACGGCTGGCCCCGCTCGGGTGCGTCGATCTGCGCGAGGCGCACGCGCAGGCGGCGGCCGTCCGCGCGCAGCGAGAGCGTATCGCCGTCGTGCACGGCGACGACGTGGCCCTCGAGCTCGCGCGCCGGCGCATCGGCGGGCGGGCGACGCTCGGGCGCCCGAACAGCGCCCCGCGCGACGCGCTCCGAGGGAGCGTCCCCACGCTCCGCAGCGAGCGGCGGCTCGGCCGCAGGGACCGGCTCGGCAGCGGGCGCCCCGCGCGGCGTCTGCGTCCAGGTCGCCACCCGCTCGCACCCCGAGGTCGCGAGCAAGAGCAGGAGTGCGCGCGCGAACGCGCGGATGAGCGGTCCACGCACGCGCGGATTCTACCGGGCGCGGCTTACCGGCCCGCCGGGGGTCGGT
>DATAGA010000239.1:0-8446 GCA_036257215.1 Myxococcota bacterium | reverse complement strand
GTCGAGCTCGCGCTCGAAGTCCGCGGCCCCGAGGCCGCCGTGCAGGGTCTGCTCGCGTTGCTCGCGTCGGGCGAGCTCCCCGTCGGACCGCTGCGTCTGCGGCTGCGCGATGGCTCGGCTGCGCGGCCCGGCGCGCTTCGCACGCCGAGCACGCTCCGCGCGCAGAGCAGATAGGCCGCGCACCGCGCGCAGCTCCCGTTCGCTCGGCACTGCGCCGTGCGCTGCGCACTCTCGGCGCCGAGCCCGATGAGCGGCCGAACCCCGAGGGGACGCGTGCCTTCACGTGCCTTCATCTTCGGGCAGCTATCGTTGGCTGGCTCGGTAGGGGGGTCTGAGTGAAGACGTTCGCGGGCGTTGCGTGGCTCGTCGCCGCGCTCGCCGGCCCTGCAACGGCTGCAGTCGACGGCCCGGTGCGGCTCTTCGTGCTGCGCGAGCACGGCGTCGCGAGCGCGACGGTGGCTCAGCCGTATCTGGACAAGTTCGTCGCCCTCGCTGCCGCCAAGAACGGCTGGCCCGGGGGGCAGGGCTCGTACCTCGGCAGCCGTGCAGCCGCCGCGGAGTTCATCCGTACCGCGCATCCCCACTACGCGATCCTCTCGCTCGCGGCGTTCCTCGCGCTGCGCGGTCCGCATCGCCTCGAGGTCCTCGGCCACGTCTCGCTCTCGCTCCCTGGCGGTCGCCGCTACGCGATCGTGAGCCGGGACGCCGCCGACCTCGCGGGCTGCAAAGGCCGGACGCTCGCGTCCGAGCACGCGTCCGATCCTCGCTTCGTCGACCGCGTGATCGCGGACGGGGCGTTCAAGCTCGCGGACTTCCAGCTCCAGCCCACGCGCCGGCCGCTCCAGACCATTCGGGCCGTGCTCGACGGCCAGGCGGCGTGCGCCTTGGTAGACGACGCGCAGCTCGCGGACCTGCCGCGCATCCCGGGCGCCGAGGGGCTGCGCACCCTGTGGACCAGCGCGGAGCTGCCTTCGATGGTCATCGCCGCGTTCCCGGCCGCTCCGGCCGAGGAACGTGAGACCTTCCGCACAAATCTCGTGCCGCTCTGTGCCGAAGAGGGGAGGAAGATCTGTGAAGAAGCGGGGATCATCTCGCTCGCGCCGGCGGCCACCGCCGACTACGCGAGCGTCGTGGCTGCCTATGGCGAGTGAACGGCGGACAGCGCGTGCGAGCGCGCTCCGCGGCTTCGCAGCGACGCTCTTCGTCGCGCTGACGCTGACCGCCGGCACGGGCTGCACCACGTTCATGGTGCGCGTCAACCCGGCGCTCGAGGCCGCGGCGGGTAGCGGCGACCCGCTCGCCGTGTACGACGCGCTCGAGGCCCTGATCGGGGCGCGCCAGGACACCCCCGGCGACCGCACCTTCGCCTACGAGGAGCTGCAGCGCATCGACGAGAGCAGCGCGGCGGCGACCTTCGCGCGCGCGGCGGTGACCGGGCGCCTGGTCCAGCAGCGCGGTCTGCGCGCGGCCCACCTCGTGCCCGAGATCGAGCGCTACGCCGAGCTCAGCCGGAAGCTCGATCCGGACTTCCGCGGCGGCGCGGCGACGCGCGTCCTCGGCACGCTCTACGTCGCTGCGCCCGCGACCCTGCTGCAGCACGGCGACTCCGAGCGGGGCCTCGCCCTGCTCGAGGATCTCGTCGACCGCCGGCCCGACCTGCTAGAGAACCACCTGCGACTCGCCGAGGCGTACGTCGCCCTCGGCGATCCGGGGCCCGCCGCGGACCACCTGTGCCGCTGCATCGGGTCGCGCGAGGGGCTCGGCCGCGACGACCGCGAGCTGCTCGACCGACTGCTCGAGCACAGCGGCCGGCTCCCCTGCGCGTACGTCGACGTCGCCACACCGCCGAGCGACAAGCCTTGAGCGGGGCGGCGCTCTGCGCCGCCCTCCGTCACGACGCGCGGGTCTGAACCGGCGCGGGGTCCTTGTCGTCCGGATGCTCTCGGAAGAGGATCCAGAGCGCCGCCGGGAGCGCGGTGAAGTCCGCCAGCATCGAGAGCGCGAAGGCGATCGCCGTGAGCGTTCCGAACTCGCGCATGGGCGGGAGGTCGCTCGCGGCGAACGCGAGGAAGCCGCCCGCGTTGATCAGCGTCGCGTAGAAGATCGCGCGGCCCGCCACGCGCAGCGCGTGGCGCAGCGACGCCTCCACCGAGCCGTCCCGGCGCCGCTCGAGGAAGTGGTAGAAGAAGTGGATCTGGTCGTTCTCGGACGTGCCGAGCACGGTCGAGGCGATCAGGATCGTCGCGACGTTGAGCTTCAACCCGAAGAGCCGCATGGCGAGGAACATCGCGAGGATCGCGAAGATCGACGGGATCATCGCCATGAGCCGCGCGGTGCCGTTGCGGAAGACGAGCAGGAACGCGCCGAAGATGATGGCCGCGGTGAGGAGGAAGCTCTCTACCAGCGTCGGGACGAGCTCCTGCGCCACGCGAGCGGACAGCGGAGCGAGGCCCACGGTGCCGAGCGAGAGCTGTGCGAGGGCGGGGTAGGCGGCGGCGCTGGCGGCCCAGTGGCGTTGGATCGCAGCGTCGACGGCCTCGAACGCGGCGTTCTCGGCCGCCCGCGACACCACCGTGATCTGCGCCTCTCCGAGCGCGTGCGGCTGCACGAAGCGAGCGAGCATCGGCTCCACCGGCAGCAGCGCCTCGAGCTCGGCGGCCAGTCCCTCGACCTCGGCGGGATCTTCGGGCCAGCCGTCACCCTCGCCGCCGAGGTAACGGACGAGGCGCAGGATCGACGTCGGCCCGACCGCGGCTCCGATCTGCGGGTCGGCCTCGAGCGCCTGCTGGAAGTGGTGCAGCCCCGTCAGCACCTCGGGCTCCGACACGGAGCCGACCGGCCCGCGCAGCCAGACGTTCGTGATCGAGAGGCCCGGGATGCGCGGCGAGAGCTCGCGGATGTCGCGGTAGAGCTGCGAGTGCGGATCCACGTACTCGACCGGGTCGGTGTGGACCGGCATCGGCGCGAGCAGCCCGGGCACGCCGAAGAGCGCCGCAGCGCCTGCCAGCGAGAGCGCGACGGCGCTCGCGACGAGGGGCCAGCGCCAGCGGTAGCTCCAGCGCGGCAGCACCTCGGCGAGCCGCTCGAAGCCGCCCTCCACGGCTCGCTGGCGCGCGGCCCGCGTCGGCGTGGCGAGCAGCTTCTGCAGCGCCGGGAAGAGGGTGAAGACCACGACCCACGAGATCGCGAGCCCGACGGCGACCCAGAGGCCCATCTCGCGCACGGGCCGGATGTCCGAGACGAGGAGCGCGGCGAACCCGACGGCGGTGGCGAAGACCGAGGCGGTGACCGCCACGAACTTGTTGCGCAACGCGAAGATCTGGTGCTCGTCGACGGGGCGCTCGGGCGGCCGCTCGACGAAGCGCGAGTGCAGGTAGACGAGGCTCGCGGTCGCGGTCACGAGGATGGTCATGGGCACCATCGGCGAGACGATCGTCAGCATGCCGCCCGTGCCGACGATCCAGGCCAGCGAGAGCGCGAGGCACGTCCCGAGCGTCGCGACGAACGCGATCAGCGTACGGAGCGAGCGGTAGAGCCCGAGCACCAGCACGACGAGGAGCGCCGCGAAGAGCGCGAAGTACCACGCGGCGCTGGACACGGTCGCGTCGAGCCAGGCATTCACCCAGGGCTGGCCCAGCCGGTGGATGCCGCGGATCGGACCCGGATCCGACTCGATCGGCGCGAGCGCGCGGTCGATCGCCGCGAGCACGTCGTGTCGCTCCGCGGAGGTCGCGATTTCGAGCGTGAGCGCGAGCGCCAGGTGGTGGTCGCCTACGAGGCCCTGGCGCCGCAGGAGGTCGCTGCCCGTGCCGAACGCGCGCAACCCGGCGACCTGATCCGGCGTGGGCTCGAAGCCGGCGCGCGCGCGGCGGTAGACCGAGAGCACCGAGTTCACCTCGAGCCCGGGCACGCCGGCGAGCGCGCGCTCGAGCCGGTCGGCGCGCTCCACCACGGCCGGGTCGAAGGGGTCCTCGGCGTCGACGAAGAGCAGCGCGAACTCGCCGCCGCCGAAGGTCGCCTCGAACTGCTGCAGCGCGACGTACGCGGGATCGGTCGGGACGATCAGCCGGTCCGTCGAGTTGTCCTGCTGCACCTGGGCGGCGAGCCAGGCCGCCGGCGCGAGCAGCAGCGCGTAGAGTGCGACCACCCACACGCGGCGCGCGATCACCCAGGCGAACGCTCGGGAGAGACCGTCGGCGCGCTCGCTCAAAGCGGCCAGGGCCCGAGGAGCAGCAGCGAGACGACCTGGCCGACCGCGTAGAGCGGCAGCCCGATGGCGCAGACGGCGGCGGCGCGCGCGGTGCTGTCGTAGTCGAGCGCCTGGCGCAGCGCGACGACCATGGCGACGAGCATCCAGAGCCCGCACAGGGTGAACGCCGCGAAGGCGAGCGGCGGGAAGATCCCGACGACGCGCAGGATGCCGGGCGCGCAGGCGAACCCGAGCGTGCGCAGGAGCTCGCCGAGGTCCGCGCGGGTCGCCGGGGTCGGGAGCAGCCGCGTCCCGATCCACAGCGTGAGCCCCGCCCAGCCGTACCAGAGCGCGACGTCGAGCAGCGTGTGCCACAGGAGACCCGCGGCGCCGCTGTTCGCGAGGGCGCCGATGCCGGTCGCGAGCCCCGCGAGGACGACGACCGCGAACGCCTGCGGCGTCGCGCCGCGATCGGCCTCGACCTCCTCGTAGAGCGACGCGTCGAGCCGCGCCGCGCGCAGCATGCGCGGCGCGAGCCCGCGTCCCCGGCCGGGCCGGTCAGTCGTCGATGCGGCCATCGCCGTCCACCCATCGCCGGCAGCGCTCGAGCGTGGCCGGCAGGTTCTTGCGGGTCGCGTAGTCCTGCAGGAACGCGGGCATCGCAGGACCGACCTCGACCTGCGTATTCAGGACGCCCAGCGTCCGGTCCGGGCGGAGCGGATGGAGCTCCCACGATCCCTCCACCCGGGCGAGATCGTGCTCGAAGCCCGGCGCCAGCTCCCACCACAAGCGCCGCCGCTCGCGGTCCAGACGATGGCGGAGGCGATAGCGGATGTCGAGGAAGAGGATCCGCATCCGGTGCTCCTCCACGTTGCCGTCCGCGGTGACCTCGATCGTCTCGAGCCCCGTGAGCTCCGGCCGGTACTCGCGCTGCCGCGGCGTCTGCGCGAGCAGCTGGAACGTGCGCGACATCGGCGCTGCGAAGATCACGAAGCCGCGCGCGACCCCCGGGCCCGCTTCCGGCGCGGGCGCGACGACGACGCGCTTGGCGTAGAGCTCCTCGACGCGCTCGGCCGGAAGAACCGCGAGGACTCGCTCGCCGGGCTCGGGCTCCGCGCTCGTCTCCGCGGGGTCGACCGCGCCGGCCGACGCCGCGAACGCGAGGGCGAGCGCGACACCGGCGCAGGCGGCCGGCGCGCGCGCTCCGCGCGTCGCGCTCAGCTCTCTGCCCAGCGCCAGCGCACGCCGTCGGGAGCCGGATCCGCGACGAGCGCCCCGAGCGCCACCACGCGCTCGATCTCCTCCGCCGCGAGCGCGGGCTCCGTTCCGGTTGCCTCCACCACGCGGCGGCACAGCGTCTCCACGCCGTCCGCCGGGAGCGCCGGCATCTGCTCGATCACCTCGTCGAGCAGGAGCTTCCATAGCAGCGACTGGCGGCGCCGGCGCAGGTAGAGCTTCTCCTCGTAGCCCGAGAGCCGCCCTTTCGCGTACAGGTAGTCCTGGTACTCGACGTAGCGCGCGATCGTGTCCTCGTACTCGTCCGCCACCGCCTGGATCGCAGCCGGGTCGGCGCCGGCCGTGCGCGAGACGACGTGATTGGCGTCGTACGAGCGCCAGTCGGAGTTCAGGATCTCGAGCCCGTACTCTGCGGCGCGGTCGCGCACCTCGGTGCCCGGGAAGGGCGCCAGGATGTGGAAGCCGTAGAGCGAGCCGAACTCGTCGCGCAGCGAGTTCGCGAACTCGACCGTCTTGCGCAGCGTCTCCGCGGTCTCGCCGGGGAGGCCGATGATGAAGGAGGCGAGCGCGCTGATGCCGACCTCCTGCGTCATGCGCATCGCCGCCTTCACCTTGGCGAGGTTCGAGCTCTTCTTGACGAGGTCGAGCACCTCCTGGTTCCCGCTCTCGACGCCGAAGCAGATCGCCTGGCAGCCGGCCTCCGCCATCGTGTTCACGATCTCCGGCGTGATCGTGTCGACGCGCGAGAACGCGTTCCAGCGGATGCCCGTCTTGCGCTCGATCATCTCGCCGCACACCGCGAGGAAGTGCTTGCGGTAGAGCGTGAAGAGGTCGTCCTCGATGGTGATCTCGGTGAAGCCCAGCGCCGAGAGGCGCTCGATCTCGTCGACGCACAGCGCGGGCGTCCGGTAGCGCACCTTCCGCCCGGTCCACGCCGGCGCCGAGCAGAAGATGCACTCGTAGGGGCAGCCGCGGCTGGTGACGACGCTCGCGTGGCTGTCGAAGGCGAGGTAGCGCGAGAGCGGCATCAGGTCCCGCGCCGGCTCCGGCAGCGTGTCGAGGTCGTCCTCCAGCGGGCGGGGCGCGTTGCGCGCGACCTTCCCGGTCGCCGGGTCGCGCGCGGCGAGGCCGCGCACGTCGCGCACGTCCATGCGGCCCTCGAGCGCGCTCACGAGCTCCACCATCGTGTGCTCGCCTTCGCCGATGGCGATGTAGTCGAGCGCGCCGTCGAGCGCGCGGAACGAGCCCTCGATCTCGAACGAGACGTGAGGTCCGCCCATCACGATCGGCACCGCCGGGTCGACCGCTCGAACGATCCGCGCGATGTCCTCGGCGATGTGGTGGTTCAGCGTGACGGACGTGATGCCCACGACCTGCGGGCGCACCCGCTGCATGCGGCGCTCGATCTTGTCCGCCGTCGTGCGCGCGAGCAGGAGGTCGAGGATCTCGACCTCGTGACCCTGCGCGCGGAGCGCGGCGGCGACGTACGGAAGCGTGACGAGGAGGCGCGGGAACTCTTCGAACGGATACGACGGGTTGATCAGCAGGACGCGCACGCGGGCTCCGGACCGGAGCCGGACGGCGCCGCGCGGGACGCGCAGCGCGCCGGCGCCGGGGTGCTGGAGCGTACCGCGGCCCGCGGCGCCCGCCCGCGCGCTACGCCCCCGGCCGACGCGTCCGCTCGGCCGGCCGACACGGGCTTACGCCGGCGCGCTCTGTGCCGCGGCCGGGGCGCGACCGGTGGGCCGCTCGAAGACGAGCTGGACGACGGCGATCGTGCGCTCCTCGAAGCCGGCCTCGCAGTAGCGCAGGTAGTACTCCCACATGCGCACGAAGCGCTCCGGGTAGCCGATGCGCCGCACCCGGTCGACGTTCGCGAGGAAGCGGTCGCGCCAGCGGCGCAGCGTCTCGGCGTAGTGGGGGGTGATCTCCTCGAGGTCCGCGAGGCGGAGGTCGCTCGCGCGCGCGGCCGCCCCCACCAGCGCCCCGATCGACGGCAGGTGGCCGCCCGGGAACACGTAGCGCTTGATGAAGTCGACGGTGCGGCGAGCCCGCTCGTACTGTTGGTCGGGCACGACGATCGCCTGGATCGCGGCGCGGCCGCCCGGTGCGAGGCGCTCGCCGCAGGCGCGGAAGTAGGCCGGCAGGTGCGCGGCTCCGACCGCCTCGATCATCTCGATCGAGACGAGCTTGTCGAAGCAGCCCTCGAGGTCGCGGTAGTCGCGGCCGAGCACCGTGACCCTGTCGGCGACGCCCGCGGCGGCGACGCGCTCGGAGGCCAGCCGGCGCTGCTCCGCCGAGATGGTCGTGCTCGTCACGCGGCAGCCGTACCGCGAAGCGGCGTGGACGCAGAAGCCGCCCCAGCCCGTCCCGATCTCGAGCACGTGGTCGTCGGGCCCGAGCGCGAGCTTGCGACAGAGCCGGTCGTACTTGGCGAGCGACGCCTCCTCCATCGTCGCGTCGGCGCGCTCGAACACGCCGCACGAGTACGTGAGGGTCGGGTCCAGGAAGAGCGAGAAGAACTCGTTCCCGAGGTCGTAGTGGGCGGCGATGTTGCGCTGCGCGCCGCGGCGGCTGTTGCGGCGCAGCCAGTGCAGGAGCCGGCGAGCCGGGTCGGCCGCGCGCGAGAGCCCGGCGTCGAACCCGGCGAGGACGTCGGCGTCGCGCGCCATCATGCGCAGCACCGCGGTGAGGTCGGACGCCTCCCACTCGCCGCGCATCCAGCTCTCCGCGCCGCCGAGCGTTCCGCCCCGCGCGAGCCGCGAGTAGAACGCGGGGTCCCGCACGTCGATGTGCGCCCGCAGGCCGTCGCGGCCGGTCGCTCCGAAGCGGTGGAGCTCGCTGCCTTCGTGCAGCTCGAGCTCGCCGGCGCGCAAGCGGGCGAGCGCGGCGTGCAGACGGCGGCGCACGAGGGACTGGAAGGCCGTCCGGCGCGGGACGCGCAAGGGCGAAGGCGGGAAGGGCTCGGCCACGATCGCCTCGGTCGACGCCCCGCCGGACTCGTGCAGGAGGAGAGGTCGA
>DATAGA010000153.1:0-7690 GCA_036257215.1 Myxococcota bacterium | reverse complement strand
GGGCGCTGGTTCGCCTACGAGCACGAGGGCGCCGTGCCCGACGTGATGACGCTCGGCAAGGGCCTCGGCGGCGGCTTCCCGCTCGCGGCGTTCCTGTGCACGGAGGCGGTCGCGCGCACCGTGAGCCTCGGCGACCACGGCGGCACCTACGTCGGGAACCCGCTCGCGTCGGCGGCCGGCAACGCCGTCCTGCGCGTGGTCGAGCGCGACGACCTCGTGGCGCGCGCCGCCGAGCTCGGCGCGCGGCTCCACGCCCGCCTCGCCGCCTTCGCCGCCGAGCATCCCAAGCACGCGACCGCCGCGCGCGGCCAGGGCCTCCTCCAGGGGCTCGTGCTCGCCGACCCGGACCGCGCCGCCACGCTCTCGCGCCGCGCGCTCGAGCGCGGAGTGCTGCTCAACGTCACGGCCGGCCGCGTGGCGCGCTTCTTCCCGGCGCTGAACGTGCCCGAGGACGACCTCTGGCCGGCGCTCGACACCGTGCTGGAGCTGGCCGCCGCGTAGCGAGCGGTCGCTGGCTCAGTGCGCGAGCGGGGCCTCGTCGGCGACCGCGCCCGTCACGCCCCCGCAGGCCTCGAGCTGCGCGCGCACCTCGCTCGCGCGCCGGCGGCGGCGCTCGCGCTTGCCGTCGGTGTCGCACAGGCGCTCGAGCACCTCGTCGGCCCACGCGATGTGGCGGCGGGTCCGCCGCATCAGGTCTTCGAGGATCTCGACCGTCGGCGCGTCGGTGATCTGGTCCGTCTCGCGCGAGGTGCGATCGTAGACCGCGAGGAGGTGCGGCTTGAGCACGTCGAAGAGGCCGGCGAGCTTCTCGATCGTCTGGTCCGGCCGCTCCGGCTCCGCGACGCCCTGGACCAGCGCGGCGAACCCCGCGTTGGGCGACTCGGATGCCGACACCGACGCGCGGCCGCAGCGCAGCTCGGGCAGGCGCCGGCCGAGCGCGTCCGCCGCCTGCGCCGACTCCCAGATGATCTTGCCGAGGCCCGTCTTGACGGGCACCTCCGGGATCGTCGCGAGCCAGCCGCCGACCATCAGCATGATCCACTCCTCCGCGTAGCGGAAGTTGCGGATCCGGCGGGCGGTCGCCTCGACGTCGAAGCGCCCGTGCAGCTCGCGCAGGTCGGCCGGCACCTCGAACGCGCCGTAGGGCGTGAAGTGGGTGCGCTCGTCGGGGCCGGTCCCGGGGTAGAGGCGCGGCTCGCTCACTTGGCGGCCTCCGCGCCAGCCTGACGCCGCGCGTGGTGGCGCTCGCGCAGGATCTTCGCGGCCGCGAGCAGCGTCTGCTTGGACGGACCGCCGCCCGAGATCTGCAGCAGCTCGCGCAGCTCCTCCTCGCTGAAGCCCGCCTCCTTGCGGTCGTCCCAGGCGATCGGGATCGCGGCGTCCTCGCGGTCGGAGCGCGCGCCGCCGAAGCTGAACTGCTTGTCGACCTGCTTGCGGAACTCCTGCGTGCGCTTGAAGCGCTCGGGGTCGTCCTTCGTGAACTCCTTCACCCACTCGCTGCCGAAGCGGACGTGCGTGAGCTCGTCGGCGAGCACGTAGTCGATCGCCTGGCGCATCTTCTCGTCGCCGACCTGCTCGGCGTAGCGGATCATGTCGCGGAAGACGTCGCACGCGAGGCCTTCTAGGCCGCGGTTCACCCCGGCCACCCGCATGGCGGGGTCGTCGTGGCAGGCGCACTCGAACAGGAACGTGCTCTCCGGGAACATGCCCGGCCGGCCGCCCACGTGCTCGAGCAGCTTCTCGTAGATCTGCACGTGTCGCGCCTCGTCCCAGCACTGGCGCGCCATGTTCATCTTGAACTCCCACGGCGCGTCCGGGAAGTCCCAGAGCGAGCGGCCGGCGCCCTCGAGCGCCTGCAGCTCCCCGACGTAGATGCCGTGCATGCGCAGCTGCAGCCTCGTCTTCGAGGCGGCGTCGCCCGGTCGCAGCGGCTCGTTCAGCGTGACGAGCGCGAAGCCGGGCCCGTAGGCCTCGAACAGCGGCTCGGCCGCGGTGCCCTTCACCGAGCGCTCGATCATCGGGGCGAAGCGGTCGAAGACCTCGACCACGGCGTCGACGTCGTCGGGCAGCTGCGAGAGCACCGTCGCCTGCGCGTTGTCCTGGCGCACGAAGCGGCTGTCGCGCGCGAGCTCCGAGTGGTGGATGAAGCGGCGCATGGGAACCTCCGTGGCGCGGGCACGCGGCCCCGCCGGGCGCGGCAGTCAGTCTACCGAGATTCGCGGCCCGCGCGCAGTGCCGCGCGCGACGCGCCGCGGCATGCGGGCGTATCAGCGGCTGCGGACGGCGTAGCCGCGCTGCTCGAGCAGCGCCGGGAGCCCGCGCGGGCCGAGGAAGTGTCCGAGCCCCACCGGCACGAAGGTCACGCCGGGATCGTCGAGGAGCGGCACGAGGCGCTCGGCCATGGTCTCGTTGCGCGACGTGAAGACCGCCTCCTGTAGCGCGGGCGGCATGCTCGAGTCGGCCTGCGCCGCCGCCCGCGCGACGGAGGCCTCGTCGCCGCAGTACCAGGCGGCGTAGACGGCCTGGATCTGCTCGCTCATGCCGTCGAGGCTCGCGAGCGTGTGATCGAGTCCGTCCGACCCGATGCGCTCGAGCACGTCCACCTGCTCCGCCGCGGTCTCGAGCTCCACGATCCGACGCGCGCCCGCACGCTCGAGGAAGTGCTGCTCGACGCCGTACCGCGGCATGAAGCCTTCCATCTGCCACTGGAACAGCTCGAGCCCCACCGAGAGCATCCACGCCGGCTGCCCGGCGAAGGGTGTGAAGGGAATGCCGCGGGCCGCGAGCCAGCTCTCGGCCCGCTCCCGCTGCTCCGCCGTCGGCGGCTCCCCCGCGCCCCGCCGGGCCGCCGCTGCGATCACTTCGCTGCTCTCCTTGCTCCGCACGTCGACCTCGACCACCAGGCGAGTGGACTCCAGGAACGCCTGCTCGACCGGTGCGGGGAGCGGGTACTGATGCGGGTGCCCGGCGTGGATGGACGGGAACAGAAACGTCTTGCCGGCGCCGCTCTCGACGACCCACAGCAGCCCGTGCGGCGCTCCCGCGCACGAGGGGATCGGGTCGCGGTCGTCTTCGGCCAGCTCGAGCGCGGGGAACGCCGCGCCGTCGAGGGAGGCGGCGAGCTCGCGCCACGGCGCCTCCCAGCCGGTCTCGCCATGGAGCAGCGCGCCCGCGGCGATCCGCTCGAACTCGTCGGCGTAGGCCGAGAAGAGCGGGCTGCCGGTCCAGAACGCGACGCGGATCGCGTGGCTGCGGCGGACGGTGATCGTCTCCACGAAGCTGAAGCGGGCGCCGGGGCGACCGGCGCGGAAGCGCCAGCGCACGGTATCGGCGTCGCGGGCGTAGCTCGCGGCGAGGATCTCGACCTGGTCGGCGGTCGCCTCCACGAGGCGCTCGAAGTACGACCGCGCGTCGGTGCGGAAGACGGGCTCCGTCAGCACGCGCACGAGCGCGGTGCCCGACGCGTCCATCCCGATGAGCGCGGGCTTCGGGCCGAAGCCCCGCGGAATCGCGCCCGCGAGCGCCGGAGGCAGCTCGTCGGCGCTCGTGTAGCCCTGCCAGCCCGGCGGCAGCTCGAGCGCGATCCCGAGGCTGCGGTCGACGTAGCGGTAGCCGTCGTCGCGCGCGTCGGGCGGCGCGGGCAGCGAGGCGCAGGCGAGCGCCAGCGCGAGGGGGGCGATGTTCGCGGCCGTGCGAAGAAGACGAAGCGAGCCGGACACGGCGCCCGTTATATCACCGGGAGCCGCCCCACGCGACGCGTTCGCGGATCGCTGCTAGCCGACGGGAGCCGGCGAAGCCGGCTCGGTCGGCTATCCGGATCCGGCAAGGGAGCTGCCGCGACGACTCTTGGGTCGCGCTCCTAGTCGATCGGCGGCGGCTCGACGCTGTCGCGGCCGATACGCACGCCGATCGGACCCCGCGGCACCCGGAAGCGCAGGCGCTCGCCTCCGCGATCGACCTCTACGTCGACGGTCTCGCCGAGGCGCCCGGACTGCGTGGACTGCACCACCGACCAGGGCTGGAACATCCGCTCGCCCCCGTAGGCGTAGATGTAGTCGCCGGCGCGCAGCCCGATGTCCGACCCCGCCGAGCCGCCGAGGACGCCTTCGACCTTCACCCGGTTCGGGCGGCCCGCCGCGTAGAGGAACCAGTCGTACGCCGCCTCGCCGTAGTCTTGCCGCACGGAGTGGAGCCGCCGGTCGAGCGCGGCGAGCTCCTGCGCCAGCCGCCCGTCCGGCCAGCCTTCGCGCGTCGCCTGGTCGCGCAGGTACAGCCGCTGGAGCTCGGTGTCCTCGAACAAGCGCTGCAGGTCCTCGACGTCGCGCTCGGCGAGCCCCGCCTTCGCGAGGCGCCCGGCGTCGAACCAGGCGTGTCCGGGCGAGGGCGCCTCGGCCGCAGCATCCGCCACGGCGTCGGCGGTCAGCTGGCCGGCGGCCGACGCGCCTGCGCCGTCCGCTGCCGCCTGCCCGCCGCTCGCTTGCGCGTCGCCGTTGGCTTGCGCGACGCCATTCGCCGGCCCGCGCAGCGCCGCGAGATCGGCCTCGAGCCGCGCGAGCTGCACCCCGAGGTGCTCGCGCGCGGCGCGCTCGCCGGCGAGCTCCCTGCGCAGCCGCGCGATCTCGTCGCCGATGGCGTCGCGCGGCTCGCCGACGCCCGCGAGGACGACCCCGCCCGCGAGGGCGGCGAGGGTCAGGGCCACGACCCATCCGTTGCGCAGCGTCATGCTCCTCGAAGGGACACCTGCGTGCGGAGCGGCGTTCCGCGCGGCGCGCGGGGCCTTCGTCCGCGGCGCGCTAGCGGCCTGCCGTCTTCTGCGGCGTGGGCGGCGGAAGCGCGGCGAACGCCGGGTGGCCGGGGTCGCCGCCTGCGAGCACGAGGGCGTAGAGGAAGGCGGGGAAGGCCGCCGCCTGACGCCCGTTCACCAGCACCAGCGGCGTCCCCTGGATGCCGCACTCCTCCGCCCACTGGATGTCGGCGAGCAGCTTCGTCTGCGTGTCGGGCGAGGACATGCATGCCGCGAGCACCTCGCGCCGGCGCACCGGAGCGGCGCGCTCGAAGATCCCGTCGGTCGTGAGGCTGCGTTGATCGCGGTAGAGCTGCCCCGCGACGTCGAATGCGCGCGGGTCGCCCTCGAGGCAGATCAGCGCGCGCGCGGCGCTGCAGCGCACGCCGTCCGCGGACGCGCGCGGAATCTGCGGGTTGCACTGGCCGTCGAGCGGGAAGTAGCGCGACTCGATCGCGAACGCGTCGGCCGGGAACGCGCGGCGGAGCCCGGTCAGGGTCTCGTGCAGGTCGGCGCAGTGGCTGCACAGGACGTCGGCGAAGTCCGTGATGCGCAGCGGAGCCATCGGCGAGCCGATCAGCGCGCGCGGCTCGCGCAGGGGCTTCGCCGGCGCGGCGGCGTAGTCGCGCAGCGCGTTCGAGACGCCCTGCGCGATGGGAGGCGAGAGGGTTGCCAGGTACGCGCGCAGGTCGCGCGGCGCAGCCGGGGGAACCTCGGGCGACGCTGCGGGCGGGAGCGGCGCAAGCGGTGCGGTCGGGCGGGGCGCCACCGCGGCGAGGAGCACGCCCCCGAGCGCGGCGCCGGCGGCGGCGAGGAGACCGCCGCGCGCGAGCCCCGCCCACGGGACGCGCGCCATCGCGCCGAAGCAGACGGCCGCGTAGCCGAGGACGAGCGCGTACTGCACCGTGCAGCTGCCGCAGAAGCGGCCGTCGACGAGCTGTGCCACGGCGAGGCCGAGCGAGACGGCGACGCCGGTCGCGGCCGTGACGAGCACGCCGGCCCAGGAGGTCTCGCCCGTACCGCCGCGCGCGCGCGCCGCGAGCACCGCGAGCGGGAGCGCGAGCCCGACGAGCGCCCAGAGCACGCCGTACGCCGCGACGGGCAGGCCCGTCGCGCGCTCGACCGCGAGCGCGAGGCCGGACTGCCACACCTCGGCGCAGGCGCTCCCGTCCGCGTCGAAGGGGCACGTGACGGCGGCGCCGGCCTTCGCGCGGGCGAGCTGGCGCCAGAGGTGGAGCGACCAGCCCCCCGCGGCGAGCGCGAGAGCCGCCGCGGCGAGGAGGGCGGCGGTTCCCGGCCGCAGCGGCTGCGCCGGGGCGAGGCTCTGCTTCTGGCGCTGCCGCTGCTTCGCCACGCGCGGAAGGTAGCGTCAGCGCAGCCGCGCGAGCAGGGCGAGCACCAGCGTCACGACGAGCGAGAGCAGGAGCGACGTCGCGAGCGGCGCGTAGAAGCGCAGGCCCGGGCGCTCGACGCGGATGTCGCCGGGCAGCCGCCCGAGCCAGGGGATCTGCGGCGCGACCTGGAGCAGGAGACCCAGCAGCACGAGCACGATGCCGAGGACGACGAGCGCCCGGCCCACGGCGTCAGAACGGCGGGGTCTCGCCCGCCGCGAGCGTGAGCACCTCGACCCCGTCCTCGGTGACGAGGCAGGTGTGCTCCCACTGCGCGGAGAGCGAGCCGTCGAGGGTCACCGCGGTCCAGCCGTCGTCGAGCACCTGCGTCTTCCAGTGACCGAGGTTGATCATCGGCTCGACGGTGAACGACATCCCGGGGAGGATCTGCTCGCCGCTTCCCGGTGAGCCGTAGTGCAGCACGGTGGGCGGCCCGTGGAAGGCGCGCCCGATGCCGTGGCCGGTGAACTCGCGCACGACGGAGTAGCCCTGCGCCTCGGCGAAGCTCTGGATCGCGTGCCCCACGTCGCCGATCCGCCCGCCGGGGCGGATCGCGCGGATGCCGAGCCACATGGCGCGGTAGGTGTCTGACGTCAGCTGGCGCGCCTTCGGCGAGACGTCGCCGACGAGGAAGGTGCGCGAGCTGTCGCCGTGGTAGCCGGCGAGGAGCGGCGTCACGTCCACGTTCACGATGTCGCCGTCCTCGAGCGCCTGGTCCTCGTTCGGGATGCCGTGGCACACGACGTCGTTCACCGACGTGCAGCAGTGTCCCGGGAAGGGCGGCCGGCCGTAGCCGAGCGGCGCGCTCTCGGCGCCGGCCTCGCGCGTGAGCTTCGCGACGAAGCGGTCGATCTCCGCCGTCGGGACGCCGGCGCGCACGATCCCGGCGACCTCGTCGAGGATCCTGGCGGCGAGGCGCCCCGCGGCGCGCATGCCAGCGACGCCTGCGGCGTCGTGCAGCTCGGGGTGCAGCGGGCGCGCGGCGCGCACGGCGCGCGCCTGGCTGCGGAAGCTGGGCTTGCGGTTTCGCTTCATCGGGAGGGAGTCTCCGGGAAGCGAGAGGATAGCTCCCGGCGCAGCGCTCGCACGACGAACGGCCGCAGCTGCTCGGGCTCGACGATCTCGCGCAGCGATCCGACCGAGCGCGCGCGCTCCACGCTGTGCACCGCGTCGAACTCGAGCGCGAGCTCGGCCTGGGCGGCGAGCGTCGCCTCCTCGCGCGCGGCCTCGAGCCGGGCGCGCAGCTCGGCGCTCGGGTCGCGCCGCAGCGCGTCCTGCAGCGCGCGCACGGCCGGGTGGGCCGACGCTCGCGCGCGCACCTCGCGGGTGAAGACGACGGCGGCTGCCGGGCCGCCGCCGATCACCGAGGCAAAGCTCCCGCGCAGCGCCGCGGCCTCGAGGCCCGGGTTCAGCGACTGCGAGAAGACGACGTACGCGCCGCCGTGGTAGCGCGAGACGACGACGAAGACGATCGGGCCGACGAAGTTCACGACCGCGCGCGCGATTTCGGCTCCGT
>DATAGA010000142.1:0-2724 GCA_036257215.1 Myxococcota bacterium | reverse complement strand
GTGCCCGAGGGACCCGATCGCCACGTCACGATCGTCGCCTCGCGCGAAGGGCTCCACGTCGACGCCTCGCTCCACGGCATGCACCCCGAGGCGGCCGGGCGGGTCGACCTCGGGCGGCTCGCGCGCTTCGAGCTCGAGCGCTGCGACGCGCCCGACGGCATCTACGCGTTCTACGGCCGCAGCCGCGACGAGCCCGGCGACGAGCGCGTGTTCGTGCTCGCGGACGTACGCGGCCGCTCCCCGGACGAGGGGCAGGCGGCCGAGCTGTACGTGCCGATCTTCGAGCGGGCCTTCCACGAGGCGACGCGCGCGCTGCGCGGGATCCTCGGCCTGCGCGACCCGCAGCGCCGGCTGCAGTGGAACCGCATCACGATCTGCGTCGCGCCCGCGGTCTGGCTCACTCGCGAGCTGGCGGACCGGCTCTCGCGCCGGCTGGCGCCGGCCACGCGCAACCTTGGCATCGAAAAGGTGGTCGTGCGGATCCCGATCCTCGACCCCGCCTCGCCCGGGCGGCCGGCGACGCCCGTCGAGATCGTGATCACCGACATCACCGGCTCGAACATGGAGATCGAGTGGCGCACGCTGCGGCGCAGCCCGCTCCAGCCGCGCACGGACTACGAGCGGCGCGTGGCGGACGCGCGCCGCCGCCGCCTCGTGTACCCCTACGAGATCGTGCGCATGCTCACGGGGAGCGGGCGCACCAACGGCTCCACGCCGAGTCGAGACGCGGCGCTCCCCGTCGGCATCTTCTCGGAGTACGACCTCGATCCGGACTCCGACGCGCCGCGCGCCCGCTGCGTCGACGGGCGCCCGTTCGGGCGCAACACGAGCGCCATCGTGTTCGGCCTGATCCGCACGCCCACCGACAAGGTGCCCGAAGGCATGGAGCGAGTGCTGGTCCTGTCGGACCCGACGCTCGGCATGGGCTCGCTGGCGGCCCCGGAGTGCGACCGGGTGGTCGCGGCGATCGACCTGGCGGAGGAGCGCGGCGTCCCGGTGGAGTGGATCCCGGTCTCGAGCGGCGCGCGCATCGCGATGGAGAGCGGCACCGAGAACCTCGACGCGACCGCGCGCGTCGTGCGGCGCATCGTCACGTTCACGCAGGCCGGCGGCACGATCCACCTGATCGTCCACGGCGTGAACGTCGGCGCCCAGAGCTACTGGGACGCGCTCTCCACCATGCTCATGCACACGCGCGGGGCGTCGATCATGACGCCGGGCGGCTCGATGGTGCTCACCGGCCGCGCGGCGCTCGAAGCGTCGGGCAACGTGTCGGCCGAGGACGAGGTCGGCATCGGCGGCTTCGAGCGCATCATGGGGCCGAGCGGCCAGGCGCAGTACTACGCCGTCGACCTCGCGGACGCATACCGCATCCTCTACGAGCACTACCGCACGAGTTACGTCGTGCCCGGCGAGAGCCGGCCGCGCGACGCCGAGACGAGCGACCCGCTCGAGCGCAGCATCGCGGACCACCCGTGCGGCGAGGACGGCGGCGACTTCCGCAGCGTCGGGGAAATCTTCGACGACGCGTCCAACCCGGGGCGCAAGAAGCCGTTCGCGATGCGCGCGGTGATGGGCGCGCTCGTCGACCAGGACCAGGGCCACCTCGAGCGCTGGCGCCAGTGGTCGGGCGCGGAGACCGCGATCGTGTGGGACGCGCACGTCGGCGGGATCCCGCTGACGCTCGTCGGCATCGAGAGCCGCAGCGTCACGCGCGAGGGCTATCGCCCGCCCGACGGCCCCGAGGCGTGGAGCGGCGGCACGCTCTTCCCGCAGTCGTCGAAGAAGGTGGCGCGGGCGCTGAACGCAGCGAGCGGCAACCGGCCCGTCGTCGTGCTCGCGAACCTCTCGGGCTTCGACGGCTCGCCGGAGTCGATGCGCAAGCTCCAGCTCGAGTACGGGGCCGAGATCGCGCGCGCGGTCGTGAACTTCGTCGGACCGATCGTCGTCGTCGTCGTCTCGCGCTACCACGGCGGCGCGTACGTCGTTTTCTCGCAGTCGCTCAACCCCGGCCTCGAGGCGGCGGCGCTGCGCGGGAGCTACGCCTCGGTGATCGGCGGCGGCCCGGCGGCGGCGGTGGTCTTCACCCGCGAGGTGCGCGCGCGGGCGTCGGCCCACCCGGCCGTGCGCGCGCTGCACGACGAGCTGCGGCGCGACCCGGGCGCCGAGCTGCGCGCCCGGCTCGAGGGCGCGCGCGAGGAGGCGACGCTCGCCGCCCAGGCCGAGCTCGCGCTCGAGTTCGACGCCGTGCACAGCGTGGAGCGCGCGCGCTCGGTCGGATCGCTGCGCGAGATCGTCGAGCCCGAGCAGCTGCGGCCGTTCGTCGTGCGCGCGCTGCGCCGCGGGCTATCCTCCCGTTTCCCCGAGACTCCATCGCGATGAAGCGAAACCGCAAGCCGAACTTCCGCAGCCAGGCGCGTGCCGTGCGCGCCGCGCGCCCGCTGCGGCCCGAGCTGCACGACGCCGCCGGCGTCGCCGGCATGCGCGCGGCCGGGCGCCTCGCGGCCCGGATCCTCGACGAGGTCGCCGGGATCGTGCGCGCCGGCGTTCCGACGGCGGAGATCGACCGCTTCGTCGCGAAGCTCACGCGTGAGGCCGGCGCGGAGAGCGCGCCGCTCGGCTACGGTCGGCCGCCCTTCCCGGGACACTGCTGCACGTCGGTGAACGACGTCGTGTGCCACGGCATCCCGAACGAGGACCAGGCGCTCGAGGACGGCGACATCG
>DATAGA010000135.1:0-3268 GCA_036257215.1 Myxococcota bacterium | reverse complement strand
GGAGCGGCCGCTCTTCGGATTGGGCCCGTTGCGCAGGTAGAGACCGCGCAGCTCGGGCGGAAGCGCGCCTTCGACGGGGAGGTCGACCGCCGTCACCTCCTCGCGGACGGGCGCGTAGTTCCCGCGCAGGTGGAACGGAAGCTCGGCCGGGGCAGGGCTCGCCATGGGGGCACCTCTGGGCGTGCCCAGATGCTACGGCGCCATGCGCCGGAGCGGCAGCTCCGGCTGCGGCCGCCGCAGCGGCCAGAGCAGCTGCGCGAGCCAGCCGCTCGGCACCGCGTCGCCGGGCGCGCCGTAGCCGTCGGGCCAGCGCCCCGCCGGCAGGTGGTGCGTGCCGAACAGGCGGTCGATCACGGGCAGGTGCACGGCGAAGTTGCGGTCGCGCGCCTCTGGGTCCGCGGCGTGGTGCCAGTGGTGGAAGCGCGGCGTCGCGACGAGCGCCTCGAGCCAGGGCGGCGCGCCGCGCAGGTTGGCGTGGATCCAGGTCGCCTGCGCGGAGACGAGGACGAGGTAGGCGACGAGCGCGGCCCGCTCGAAGCCGAGCGCGAAGAGCGGGAGGAACACCACCGCGCGCGTCGCGACGGCGTCGACGACGTGGAGCCTCGAGCCCGCCAGCCAGTCCAGCGCCTCGCTCGAGTGGTGGACGGCGTGGAAGCGCCAGAGCGCCGGCACGGCGTGGAACGCGCGGTGCGACGCGTAGCCGGCGAGGTCGGCGACCGCGACCGCGAGGAGCGTCTGCAACGCGACCGGGAGCGCCGCGACGGCCGCCTGGACCGCGCCCAGCCCGGGCACCGACACGGCGCTGAAGAGGAGGAGCGCCGGCGCCACCGTGAGGATCGAGGTCAGCTGCAGCAGCAGGTGGCTCGCGAAGAAGTGGGCGAGGTCCGTGCGCCAGCCGCGCCGGAAGACGGGCTGCTCGGGCCGGCGCGCGAACGCGCGCTCGAGTGGCACGAAGACGAGCACGAGCAGGAGCAGGTCGAGCGTGAACCAGTCGAGCCCGAGGTGGTTCGAGGCCGGCACCGGCGTCGCGACCTCGACTGCGGCGCCGCCGGCGAGCTGCGCCGCCAGCCCGAGGACGAGCCCCGCGAAGCCCGCGCGGCGACCGGCGTTCGCGAGGAGCGCGAGCGTGCCGAGCACGACCGCCGCGGCGATCCCGCTCGCGAGCGCCGCGCGCACGAGCGGGATCGGATAGACGGCGCGCAGCTCCGGCGTCGTGAGCAGCGCCGGGAAGTGGAAGCACAGGACGGCGAACGCCGAGAGCGCGCCCAGGAAGAGCGAGAGGATTCCCGGCAGCCGGCGCCGCGCGAGCCGGCGGCGGCGGGCGTCGTCCGAGCGGGCCATCCGCCGACACATCGGCCGCCTCCGCCTCCCGCAGCACTTTGGGGACGCTCCGCTCATTCCCCGCGGGAAAGCCGCGCGTCCCCCCAAGGCTGAACCGCCGGGGCTCGGCTTGCTGCATCATGGGCTCTCTCGGGGGAGGAGGCGCCGTGTCCTACGAGCTCAACCGCCGGCTCGTCGCCCGCCGGCCGCCGCTCGCGACGAGCGCCGAGGTCGACGCCGTCACCACGGCCATCCTGCGCGGCGCGTTCGAGACCGTCTGCTTCGAGGTCGCGACGCACCTCGGGCGCTGCGCGTCGTCGGCCATCATCAACCAGTCGAACGAGCGCAACGCGAGCGTGCTCGACGGGCAGGGCCGGCTCGCGGGCATCTCGGTCGGAATCCCGCAGCTGCTCTTCATCTCGCCGCTCTCGGTGCGCTACGCGCTCGAGCAACGCGCGCGCGACGAGTGGGGGCCCGGCGACGTCTTCGTCGGGAACGACCCCGAGGCCGGCGGCGGTCACCTGCCGGACTACAACGTCTTCGCGCCGGTCTACGACGAGGACGGCGAGATCGTCCTGATCCAGGCGCTGCAGGCGCACCAGGGCGACACGGGCGGGAAGGACCCGGGCGGCTTCTCCGTCGACGCGCGCGAGCTCCAGGCCGAGGGCCTGATCATCCCCGTCGTGAAGCTCGTCCACCGCGGCAAGCCCCGCGACGACGTGATCGCGATGCTCGTGCGCAACAACCGCCTCCCGTCCTTCGCCGGCGACATCGCGGCGATGATCTCGGCGGTGCAGCGCGGCGCCGAGCGCCTCGGCGAGCTGGTCGCGCGCTACGGCGCCGATGTCGTGCGCGCGGCGGTGAACCGCAACATCGCCGAGACGGAGCGCCGCTTCCGCGCCGAGGTCGCCGGCTGGCCCGACGGCCGCTACGAGGCCGAGGTGCTGATCGACCACGACACGGCGGGCAACCGCGACGTGCGCGTGCGCGTCGCGTGCATGGTGGCGGGCGACCAGCTGACGGTCGACATGACCGGCAGCGACGACCGCCCGGAGCTCGTCTGCGTCTGGAACACCTTCTCCAACACGCGCGGTTACGGGATGGCGCAGCTCGCGTCGATGGTGGATCCCTCGATCCCGAAGAACGAAGGGCTCTTCGACGCGGTCGAGATGATCGTGCCCGAGGGCTCGATCCTGCAGCCCCCGCCCGGGAAGCCGGTCGCGCTCGGCGCCTTCCACCCCGCGGTCGAGGTCGGCGAGGCGATCTGCGTCGCGCTGGCGCCGGTGTTGCCGGACCGCTCGTGCCCGCAGGTGTACAAGCTCGGCATGCCGAACGCGGTCGTCGGCTTGGACGACGGCGGCCGCATGTGGATGGACCAGGGCGTCGACGTGCGCGCCTCCGACGCGTCGGCCGCGCGTGGGCTCGACGGCTGGGGCTCGATGTGCGCGGGGCTCGGCAACCTGATCCTCGCGACGGCCGAGGAGGCGGAGAGCCGCTTCCCGGTGCTGAACCTCGGCCGCGAGCTCACGACCGACACCGGCGGCGCCGGCCGCTGGCGCGGCCAGCCCGGCACGCGCAACGTGAAGCAAGTGCTCGCGCCGTGCACGGCGATGGCGTGGATGGTGTCGCGGCGCCACCCGCTGCGCGGTCTCGAGGGCGGCGACGACGCGGCGCCCTACGAGAACCGCTTCCTCGTCGGGACCGCGGAGGAGTACGAGATCGAGGGCTCGGCGGCGGCACAGCTCCCGGCGGGCGCCGTGACCGCGTACCAGTACGGCGGCGGCGCGGGCTTCGGCGATCCGCTGGAGCGCGACCCGGCGGCGGTGCTCGAGGACGCGCTCGACGAGTACGTGAGCGTCGCCGCCGCACGCGAGCGCTACGGCGTCGTGCTGCTCGGCTCGGTCGACGACGGGACGCTCCGGCTCGACCCCGAGGCGACCGCGGCGCT
>DATAGA010000124.1:0-6598 GCA_036257215.1 Myxococcota bacterium | reverse complement strand
GGGCGCCCTTGGCGCGCGGGCCGGGGCCGCGCCACTCTCTGGCCCGGGGTGGGGACGGGGTCTTGATCACGGTCGGGCTCTCCGCGGAGGTGGCGGCGGCCCGCGCGCGCGTCTGGAAGGCGCTCGCAGACCCGGACGAGCTCGCGCGCTGGCGGCCGGGCCTACGCGCCGTCCCCGGTCCGGGTCCCTGGCCCTGCGAAGGCGCCACGCTGCTCTCGCGCGCGCGCATCCACGGGCTCCCGCTCGAGGTGAGCGAGACCGCGGTGGAGGCCGCGGCCGGCGAGCGCCTGCACGTGCGCCTGCGCGTCGGCCTCTTCCGCTGCGAAGCGACCTTCTCGCTCGCCTCGCTCGCTGCGGAGCGCACCCGCGTCGGGCTCCAGCTGCAGGTGGCCAACGAGCTCCCGCTCGTGGGCGGTACGCTCGACCGCTTCTCCGTGCGCCGGATCGCGACCGAGCTCGCCGCCGCGCGACTCGCCGCGCTGCGCGAGGCGTGCGAGGTCGGCGCGCCGGCCTCCGCCGCCGGCGCGGAGTCGCTCCCGACGCCTGCGCGGTGACGCAGCGCTGATGCACGCCGTGCTCGGCGCCGGCTCGGTCGGGCTGGCCCTCGCCGCGCAGCTCGCCGCGTCCGGCCGCGACGTGCTGGTCGTTGCGCGCGAGCCGGTCGCGGCCGCCGCGCTACGCGGTGGCCTCGTCGCCGAGGACCCGATCGCCGGCGGCGAGCGACGGCTGTCGATCGACGCGGAATCGTCGCTCGACGCCGCGGCGCGCCGCATCGGCGCCGGCCCGGTCTTCGTGTGCACGCGCGAGCCGGACACGGAGGCGGCGGGGCGCGCGCTCGCCCAGGCGTACGGGCCGGACGTCCTCGCCGTCTCGCTGCAGAACGACCTCACCGGCGGCGCGCTCCTCGCGCGCAGCCTGCCGCGGGTCGTCGCCGGGGTGTGGCGCCAGACGGCCACGCGGACGGCGCCCGACCGCGTGCGCTTCCACGGCCGCGCGCGCGTCGTGCTCGGAGCCGAGCCGGGGTGCGACAGCGCCGCGGACGCGCGGGCGCTCGCGCGCGATCTCGCGGCCGCGGGCTTCGACGCCGCGTGCTCCGAGCGCATCCGCGAGGACCAGTGGCTCAAGCTGTGCGTGAACCTGACCAGCACGCCGAACGCGCTCGTGCGGCGCGCCGACCACGTCGGCGCCGAGTTCGTCGAGCTCAAGGCGCGCCTCCTCGAAGAGGCGCGCGCCGCGCTCGCGGCCGCCGGGATCCGCGTCGGCTCCTGCGACGGCCGCGACCGCGATCTCGACGCCGAGATCGCGCACGTGCGCGGCTCGCTCGCGCGCGGCGACAGCGCCCGCCCGGCGCCGCTCTACAACCACGTGTGGACGGGGCTGCGCGAGGGGCGGGCCGTCGAGGCCGAGAGCTACCACCGGCGCGTGCTGGCCCTCGCGGAGGACGCGGCGCTCCCGGCTCGGGCCAACGCGCGCGTGCTCGAGGCCCTCGAGCGCGCGGTGCGCGACCGCCTCGGTCCGGAGTCGTTCACCGCCGCGGAGCTGCTGGGCTGAGCCCCGGCCCCCTGGCCCGAGCGCGCTCACGGCTCCAGCGGGCCGATGGCTCCCGGGTCGTGCCAGACCTCGGTGTCGGGATGGAACGCCTTCCAGGCGAACCAGTACGCCTCCTGCACCAGCACGTCCTCGGGCGCGTCGTAGCGGAAGACCGCGCGCTCGCTGGAATACTCGATGTGGAGCTTGCGGCCGGCGAACTCGTCGTCGACGCGGCCGCCCGCCGCCGTGACGAGCGAGCCGAGGTAGGCGCGCGACTTCCCGTCGCGGCTCACGCCGAGCACCACCTCCTTCGCGTGGAAGCGCGGGTCCACCGCGTCGACCCGGGACGGGATGCGGTTCTCGACCCAGTACGTGGTGAACGGGCTGTAGCGGTAGTCGATCCGCTCCGACGGCGGCTCGAGCACGAGGGCGCCCGGGTGGCGCTCCACGAAGGTCGCGAGCGGCTCCTGCCGGATCGGGATGCGCGCGAGCCGGGCGCCGGCGAGCTCGCCCGCGACGGCGTCGCCGCGGAACTGCGACCAGAGGCTCTCGGTGGCGCGGTCGTAGAGCAGGAAGTTCGAGTTGTAGAGGAGTCCCGCGACGCCGAAGTCGAGGGTGCGGCCGTCCACGCTCCGTTCGTAGACCGCGGGCGAGCCGGCCAGCGGATCGTACGTGACGACCACCGGCGCGCCGGCGATCACGTCGTTCACCACCTGGTGTCGCTCGATGACGTGCACCGGGTAGACGTGGGCCTCGCCGCCGCGGGCGAGCCCGAGCACCGGGCTCTCGGCCAGCACCCACCTCGCCTGCTCGAGGGTCGCGAAGCGCGGCGCGTCGATCGCCTCGATCGCGCCCTTCGCTGGACCGCCCAGGACGATCTGCGCGACGGGGACGCGGGCCCCCGTGAGCCGGAAGCCGCCGACCGAGGGCGTTGCGCCGGGGGTGGCGGCGTCCGGCTTCGGCGGCGACGCCTGCTCGGAAGCGGCCGCAGCGCTCCCCGCGGCCGGCGTCGCGGCGGCGGGTGTCGCAGCGCGGGTGGCGGGCGCCGCGGTCGACGCCGGCACGGCGAGGGCGCGTCCGACGCCCGGGACGCGCGGCGCCTCGGCCCGGGCGACCGCGACGGCCGCGAGCGTCGCGCACGCGAGCCCCGCGAGCGGGGCCGGCCGGAGCGGCGCGGGGCAGCGCGGCATCGAACGAGTCTACCCGAGCGCGGCGTCGACGCTGTCTCGCACGATCGCGAGCAGCGCGTCGAGCACGTCGTCGGGAACGTTGAGCGGCGGCGCCACGTACACGACGTGGCCGAGCGGGCGCAGGTACGCGCCGCGCGCGAGCGCCTCGGCGTACACCGTCCAGCCCGCGCGTTCCAGGTAGCCGGTGCCGCCCTCGAGCTCGAGTGCGCCGATCATGCCGAGCGCCCGCGCGGCCGCGACCCCCTTTCGCGAGCCGAGCTTCGCGAACGCGTCGGCGATGCGGGCCGCCTTGGGCCGCGCACGCTCGAGCACCTTCTCGTCCGCGTACACCCGCAGCACCTCGAGCGCGACCGCAGCGCCGAGCGGGTTCCCGCAGAACGAGTGCCCGTAGTAGAAGGCGCGTTCGTCGCCGCCGCGGAAGGCGCGCTCCACGCGCTCGGTCGCGAGCGTCGCGGCCATCGGGAGCACGCCGCCCGTGAAGCCCTTGGCCGTGCACAGGACGTCCGGGGCGATCCCCGCGTGCTCGCACGCCCACATCGGGCCGGTGCGGCCGTAGCCCGTGAAGACCTCGTCGGCGACGAGCAGCACGTCGTGGCGGTCGCAGAGCGCGCGGGCCGCGCGCAGGAACGAGGGGTCCGACGTGCGCATGCCCGCCGCGCCCTGCACGATCGGCTCGAGCACGACCGCCGCGATCTCGTCGCCTTCCCGCTCTAGCGCGCGCTCGAGCGCCGCCGCCGCGGCGTCCGCGCCGTCCGCCGGCGACGGGATGCGCAGCGGCTCCACGATGGCCCCCGCGAACGGGGCGCGGAAGGCGTCCACCCCGCCGAGCGCGGTGACCCCGAGCGTCTCGCCGTGGAACGCGCCCTCGAGTGCCACGAACTTTCGACGCCGCGGACGCCCGCTCTGTTGCCAGAACTGGAGCGCGAGCTTCAGGGCGACCTCGACGGCCGTGGACCCGTCGTCGCTGTAGAAGACGTGCTCGAGGCCGGGCGGTGCCGCGGCGCAGATCGCCTCGGCGAGCTCCGCGGCGGGCTCGTGGGTCATGCCGGCCAGCGCGCTGTGGCAGTTGCGCTCGGCCTGCCGGCACAGCGCGGCGACGAGGCGCGGGTGGTTGTGGCCGAGCGCCGCGACCCACCACGAGGAGTTGGCGTCGATCAGCCGGCGGCCGTCGAGGTCGAAGAGCCAGGGCCCCTCGGCGCGCTCGACGACGAGCGGCTCGACCTCGCTCCGGTAGCGATCCATGGCGGTGTAGGGATGCCACACCCGCGCTTTGTCGAGCGCGACGATCCGCTCGCGCCGGCGCGCCGCGTCCACGGCTCGTACTCCCGCCGCCCCGGCGACCCGAGCTAGCCGCGGAAACCGCCGGCGAAGCCGGCGGGACCGCGGCTATCCGGGTCCGGCGCGTAAGACGCTCGCAAGGGAATCTCGGTTCGCGCTCCTAGAGCAGCGCCTCCGCCAGGATCCGCAGCGCCTCGGGCTGCGCCCCGCCGATCAGCATGTCGGTGACGCCGGACCCCTTCCAGGCGGCGAGCCGGTCCTGGATGCGGGCCTTCGGGCCGAGCAGCGCGATCTCGTCGACGAGGCGGTCGGGCACGGCCGCCATCGCCTCGGCCTTCTTTCCGTCGAGGTAGAGGTCCTGGATCTTCACGGCCTCCGCCTCGTAGCCCAGCCGCTTGGCGTAGTCGTTGTAGAAGTTCTTGCCGCGCGCGCCCATGCCCCCGATGTATAGCGCCAGCATGCCCTTCACGGGCATGCGGCAGCGCTCGAGGTCGTCCCCGACCACGCAGGTGACGAACGGGGCGATGGCGAAGTCCTCGCGCCGCTTGCCGGGCGCGGCCTTCTTGAAGCCCGCGTCGAGATGCGGCGCCAGGAGGTCCATGCGCTCGGGGTTGAACCACACGGGAATCAGTCCGTCGGCCACCTCGGCGCTCGTCTCGACGCCCTTCGGCCCGATCGACGCCGTCCAGATCGGCAGGTCCCGGCGCCCGTGGAGGATGCTCTTCAGCGGCTTCCCGAGGCCGGTGGCACCCGGGCCCGCGTAGGGGATCTGGTAGTGCTCGCCCTTGAACTCGACCGGCGCCTCGCGCGAGAGGATCTTGCGCAGGATCGCGATGTACTCGCGGGTGCGCGTCAAGGGCTTGCCGTACGCGACGCCGTGCCAGCCCTCGATGACCTGCGGGCCGGAAGGCCCGAGGCCCAGGATGAAACGGCCCCCGGACAGCGCGTCGAGGCTCATCGCGGTCATCGCCGTCATGGCCGGCGTGCGCGCGGGCATCTGCATGATGGCGGTGCCGAGCTTGATGCGGCTCGTCTGCGCGCCGATCCAGCAGAGCGGCGTGATCGCGTCGGAGCCGTAGGCCTCCGCGGTCCAGACCGAGTCGAAGCCGAGGCGCTCGGCCTCCTGGACGAGGGGTACGTTCACCGAGAGCGCGGCGCCCGAGTATCCGGCGGTGAGTCCGAGTCGCATGGGGGCTCCTTTTCGACCGAAGCGCCGAGAGTAGCGCGGCTCTCCGCGCGCGGCGCGAACGTCGGCCGGCTACACCCGCGCGTGGGAGCTCGACGTGCCGCCGCCGCTGCGGCGCGCTACGTCGTCGGCGCGCCCCGGGGCGCGATCCGGAGGAAGCGATGCGCAAGACCCTCGTTCGGAGCGCGCTCGCTCTCGCCGCGCTCGTCGGCTCGGCTGCGCTCGCGCTGAGCCTTCCCGCCGTGCAGGACGCGCTCGTGCGGCGCGTCGTCGAGCGCCTCGTCGCGGCGCGGCCCGACGCGCTGCTCGCCGACGGCGCGCTGCGCGTGCTGCTGTGCGGCAGCGCCTCCCCGCTCGCGCACCCGACGCGCGGCCGCCCCTGCACGGCCGTGATCGCCGGCTCTCGCGTGTTCCTCGTCGACGTCGGCCCCGGCGCGTGGAACCGGCTCGCGCTCTGGCGGATCCCCGGCGAGCGGGTCGCCGCGGTCCTGCTCACCCACTTCCACTCCGACCACATCGGCGACCTCGGCGAGGTGGACCTGCAGACCTGGGTGGCGGGCCGGCCCGGCCCGCTCGCCGTGTTCGGCCCGCCCGGCGTCGAGCGCGTCGTGGCCGGCTTCGAGACGGCCTACGAGCACGACGCGGGCTATCGCATGGCCCACCACGGCGCCGACCTGCTCACGCCGGCCGCCGAGCCGCTCGAGGCGCACGCGATCCCGCTCGGCCAGGACGGCGCGCGCGAGGGGACCGCCGTCGTGCTCGACGACGGCGGCCTGCGCATCACGGCATTCCTCGTCGACCACCGACCGGTCGAGCCCGCGCTCGGGTACCGCTTCGACTACGGCGGCCGCTCCGTCGTCGTGAGCGGTGACACCGCGGCGTACCCTCCGCTCGCCCTGGCGGCGCGCGGCGCGGACGTCCTGGTCCACGAAGCGCAGGCCAACCACCTCGTCGCGATCGCGCAGGAGGCGAGTGCGCGCGCCGGCCTCGCGCGTCAGGCGAAGATCCTCTCCGACATCCCCGACTACCACACGACCCCCGTCGAGGCCGCGCGCCTCGCCAACGACGCCGGCGCGCGCCTGCTGGTCCTCACCCATCTCACGCCGCCCCCGCTGAACGCCTTCGTGGAGCGCGTCTACGTGCGCGGCGTCTCCGACGTGCGCCCCGACGGCTGGCTGCTCGGCGACGACGGCACCCTGGTCGAGCTGCCGAGCGGGTCCGACGAGATCCGCGTCGGAAAGCTGGAGTGACGGCGCTCGACGCTCCTGCGTTGTCCGGTCTTCTCTCGCGACGCGGCACGGAGGTTCACGGCGTCGGCGCGAACGTCTCGACGGTGGAGGCCCTCTGGATGCTCGAATGCCTCGAGTTCACCGAGGCGCTCGAGCGGAACCTCCGAGAGAAGGTCCTCGCGCCC
>DATAGA010000055.1:0-4632 GCA_036257215.1 Myxococcota bacterium | reverse complement strand
CGCGCTCGAGCTCGACCGCGCGGCGCGCCGCTACGTCGCCCGCACGGTCGAAGGTCCGGGGGCCGGCACGGAGATCTGGACGCGCCTCGCGCCCGCGGGCGCGGACGCGACCGACATCGCGGTCGACTTCCACGTGCCGGGCCTTGCGGAGGGTCAGCGCGACGCGGTCGGCCGCGCGTACCTGACGCTCTACCAGCGGCTCTGGGACGAGGACGAGTCCATGATGCGGCTGCGCCAGGCCAGGCTCCGCCACCGCCTCGTCGGCGCGCGGCCGCGCAGCGGCGGCCGGCTCGCGCTCGGACCCGCGGCCGAGCTCGCGGCGCGCGCGCCGTGTGTCATGGAAGCGGACGGCGTGCCGCTTCGGATCGCGCGGATCGGCGGTGCGCTCGTGGCGCACGCTGCGGTGTGCCCGCACTGGGGCGGGCCGCTCGGGGTCGACCCGACCGCGCCGGACGTGCGCGTGCGCTGCCCCTGGCACGGCTTCGCGTTCGACGCGCGCAACGGCGCGCTGTGCTCCGGCCGCGGAGCGGGCCTTCCGTTCGCGCGCGCGATCGACGTCGACGAAGCGGGCGAGGCGTGGCTGGACCTCGACGCGACGCGCCGGTCGCGGTGAACGGCGGCGCGAGTGCCTACAATGGAGGAGCGTGAGCGACCTCGGCCTGACCCACGTCGCGCTGCCCGTCGTCGACCTCGACGCCAGCCTCGCGTTCTACCGCAAGTACGCGGCACTCGAGCGCGTCCACGAGCGCCTCGACCCGGCCACGGGCGGCCGCGTCGCGTGGGTGAGCGACCGCACGCGGCCCTTCGTCGTCGTGCTGATCCAGGTGAACGACGTGCAGCACCCGCTCCTCCCGCTCGCCCACCTCGGCGTCGGGGTGGCGTCGCGCGACGAGGTCGACCGCCTCACCGCCGAGGCCCGCGCCGAGGGCCGCGCCTGCTACGGACCCATCGACGCCGGCGAGCCCGTCGGCTACTTCGCCCTGATCTCGGACCCCGACCACCACACGCTCGAGCTCTCCCACGGGCAGGAGGTCGCGCTCGCCGTGACCGAGTCCGACCCGGCGTAGCTCCCGCGCCCGCCGCCGCGGTCGAGCGCCTCGCCCGACGCGCCCGTCGGAGACTTGCGCGGCGCGACCAGGCCTTGTATGATCGACAAGAACCTTGTCTCTCATACAACCAGAGGAGCCCGTGCCGAGGGCCGCCCCCGAGCGCCGCGATCGCCGAGCCCTCGTCGCGCGGGCGCTCTATCACTGCATCAGCGAGCGGGGCTACGCGAACACGAGCCTCAAGGACATCGCCGACCGGGCCGGCATGTCTCCGAGCCACGTCGGGTACTACTTCGACAACAAGCCGGCGATTCTCGAGTACTACGCGGCCTCGATCTGCGCGCGCAACCTGCGAGAGCTGCCGGATGCGGGCGAGCCCGAGCTGGGGAAGCTGATCGATCGGATCGCGGACTTCTGCCTGGGCGAGGGCCAGATGAGCGGCGGCCTGCTCAAGGTGATCCAGGAGCTGACCGGCCTGGCCGTGCACGACGAGCGCCTCCACGAGATCAAGGCGCAGCACGCCGAGGGCTGGCGCCGCTACCTGGAGGGAGTCTTCGAGCGCGCGGGGCCGGCCCCCGGCCTCTCCGCGCGCGAAGCCGCGTGGCTCGCGCACGCCATGATCGTCGGCCTGAACACCAACGCGCTCTTCGACGGCGAGCTGCGCCGCGAGGATGCGCACCGGATCCTGCGCCTGGCGCTGCGCTCGCTCGCAGGGCTCGAGCCGAGCGCTCCGCCCGCGCGCCGGCGGCCACCCGGCCCGCGTCCGGCGAGAACCAGAGGGACCTCGCGATGAAGTTCGGGATCTTCTACGAGCACCAGCTCCCCCGACCCTGGGACGAGCACAGCGAGTACCGCCTTCTCCAGCACTCGCTCGACGAAATCGAGCTCGCCGACCGACTCGGCTACGACTTCGCGTGGGAGGTCGAGCATCACTTCCTGGAGGAATACTCCCACTCCTCCGCGCCCGAGGTCTTCCTCGGCGCGGCGAGCCAGCGCACCCGACGCATCCGGCTCGGTCACGGCATCGTGCAGCTCACGACGAACCACCCGGCGCGCGTGGCGGAGCGCATCTCCACGCTCGACCTGGTGAGCCACGGGCGGGTCGAGCTCGGCATCGGCGAAGGCTCGACGGTCACCGAGCTGCATCCCTTCGACCGCCGCTTCCGCGACAAGCGAGAGGTCTGGGAAGACGCCGTGCGTGCCCTGATCCCGATGTTCCGCCCGGGAGGCGTCGAGTACCACGGCAAGCACTTCGACTTCCCCCTGCGCAACGTGCTGCCGAAGCCGCGCCAGAAGCCGCACCCCCCGCTCTGGGTGGCTTGCTCGCAGCGGGACACGATCGAGATGGCCGGGCGCCGCGGCATGGGGGCGCTCGGGTTCCAGTTCGTGAGCGCCGAGGAAGCGAGGGCGTGGGTCCACACCTACTACAACGCGCACATTAAGCGCCTCGACAAGCTCGCCGACTACCAGACCAACCCGAACATCGCCGTCGTCTGCGGCTTCATGTGCTGCGAGACCGACGAGGAGGCGCTGCGCAAGGCCGACGGCTGGACGTTCTTCGCGTTCGCGTTGCGCTTCTACGCCAACCGCGCTCCCGGGGCGCCGGGAAGCATCAATCTGTGGGAGGAGTACCAGGCGTACCGGCGCTCGCCGGCGGGGCAGAAGATGCACGTGGGGGGCCTGGTGGGATCGCCCGCGACCATCCGCGCGAAGCTGCGGAAGTTCGAGCAGTCGCACGTCGACCAGGTGATCTTCCTGAACCAGGCCGGTCGCAACAGCCACGAGGACATCTGCGCCAGCCTCGAGCTGTTCGCGCGCGAGGTGATGCCCGAATTCCACGCCCGCGACGCCGAGCACCAGACGTGGAAGCAGGCCGTGCTCTCGGGCGACATCGAGCTCGAGGAGGTCGACACCTCCCCCGAGCAGCTGCCGCGGCCGCAGCGCCGTCCGATCGACGCGCGCGGGACAGCAGGGCAAGAGGAGAGGTCCTGAGGCTCGAGACGCTCGCCTTCGGTTACGGCTTGATCGAAGGGCCGCGTGTGGACCGCGCGGGGAACCTCCACTTCAGCGACGTCGTGAACGGCGGGGTCTACCGCCGCAGTCCCGACGGGCAGATCTCCACCGTCGTCCCCAAGCGCCGCGGCGTGGGCGGGATCGCGCTCCACGCCGACGGCGGGCTCGTGGTCTCGGGCCGGAACGTCTGTCACGTGAAGGACGGCGTGACGCGCGTGCTCTTCGCGCGGGACGGCGTACCCGGCTTCAACGACCTGTTCACCGACCCGGCGGGTCGCGTCTATACCGGCTCGATGCGAACGGATCCGTTCCGCGCGGAGGGCGAGCGCGTGGCCGGCGAGTGCTACCGGATCGAAGCCGAGGGCTCCGCGACCGAGCTCTACGGCGGCGTGTCGCTCAGCAACGGGATCGGCTTCTCGCCCGGCGGTGACGTCCTCTACCACTGCGACAGCGCGCGCGGACTCGTGCTCGTGCACGCGCTAGATGCAGCGGGACGCGCCGAGCCGCGCGCGCCGATTCGCGTCGAAGGAGGTCCCGACGGCCTGGCGGTCGATGCGGAAGGCTGTCTCTGGGTCGCCCTGTTTCGCGCCGGCGCCGTCCAGCGCATCACGCCCACCGGCCATATGGACCGCCGCATCGCCGTGTCGGCGCGGGCGGTGACGAGCGTCTGCTTCGGCGGCGACGACCTGCGCGACCTCTACGTCACGAGCGCCGACAACAGCGAGGACCCGGCGCGGAAGGGCTCGATCTTCCGCACGCGGAGCGACGTCGCGGGGCTGCCTGCGCCGCTCGCGAGGGTCTGAGCGCAGCGCTCACTGGGCCATGTGCCAGCCGCCGTTGGGCGAGAGCACCTGGCCGGTCACGAAGCGGGACTCGTCGCTCGCGAGGTAGACGGCGGCCCACGCGATGTCGTCGACGTCGCCGAGGCGCCCGAGCGGGGTCTGCAGCGCGATCATCGGCTTCACCTGCGCGAGCGGAGCGAGGAGCTCGGTGTCGATCCAGCCCGGCGCGATGGCGTTCACGCGAATGCCGCGCGTCGCGAGCTCGCGCGCCTGCGAGCGCGTGAGGCCGAGGATCCCGGCCTTGGCGGCGCAGTAGTGCGGCGCTCCCGCGCCGCCGGCCGTGCCCATGATCGAGCTCATGTTCACGATCGCGCCGCCGCCCGCGAGCATGAGCCGGAGCGCCTCGCGCGTGCAGTAGAAGGTGCCGTCGAGGTGGACGGCGAGCATGCGGCGCCAGTCCTCGTCGCTGGTCTCGAGCGTGCCGTCGTTGTGGGTCAGGATCTTCCCGCCGCTCATGCGCTCCTGGAGTTGCCGCGTCGCCAGCTCGATGAAGCGCTGCGCGCGCTCGGGATTCGTCTCGTGTCCCGCGATGCCCGCGTTGTTCACGAGCACGTCGAGACGCCCCTCGCGCTCGCGCACCGACTCGAACATGCGGCGCACCGCGCCGGCGTCGGCGACGTCGGCGGCGAACGCGCGGCCGTCGACTTCCTTCGCCACGCGTTCGGCGCGCGCAAGGTCGAGGTCGTTCACGACCAGCGAGGCGCCTTCGGCGCGGAAGCGCCGCGCGATCG
>DATAGA010000620.1:0-3442 GCA_036257215.1 Myxococcota bacterium | reverse complement strand
GGGCACGTCGACGGCGTCGCGGTCCTCGCCGAGGGACTTGGCGGCCGGCTCGAGCCCTCGGACCTCGAGGGCCTCGAGGACGTCGAGCGCGACGAGCACGGCCACATCCGCCTGGCGGAGGTGCCGCTCGGCCGCGTGCTGCGCGACGCCGTGCGCAAGGAGCTCGGCGCGCGCGGCATCAAGCCCACCATCGTCGAGAAGGACGTCGGCTACGAGCTGCGCTGCGCGCCGCCCAACGCGTTCGACCTCGACTACACCCGCGACCTCGGCGCGGGGGCCGTTCGCGAGCTCCTCGGCGGCGCTTCGAACGTGATGATCACGCGCCAGGGCCAGGGCATCGTCCCGGTGCCCTTCGCGGAGCTGATGGACCCGAAGACGGGCCGCACGAAGGTGCGCCTCGTCGACGTGACGAGCGCCTCACACGCGAGCGCCGTCTCGCTCCAGGTCCGCGTCGAGCGCGACGACCTCGAGCGCCCCGACCGCCTCGACCGCCTCGCCCGCGCGCTGGGGATCCCGCCCGCGGAGGCCAAGGCGCGGTACGCGGAGGCGGTGGCAGCCGCGACCTCCTAGTCGGCGGCGCTGCGCTCCTGCGCCAGCGCCGTCGCCAGCTCCTCGCGCAGGCGGTAGAGCTCGTCGCTCTCCAGCCGGAACGTCTCCTGCTCGAGCGGCGAGGCGTCGCGCTCGCGCCAGAGGTCCTCGCGGGAGGCGAGGGCGGCGTCTCCGGCCTGGAGCTCGGCGCGCGCCTCCGCGCGGCGGCCGGCGGCCTGGAACGCGAGGCCGCGCCGGAAGCGGATGGCGAGCGGCGGCGGGGCCGGCGGGTGGCGCTGGTCGACGAAGCGCCGGAGCGTGCGCTCGGTCTCGAGCAGCGCGGGCGGCGAAGGCGCGAACGCGTTTCCGAGCGCGCAGCGCGGGCCGAAGCTCCAGTGGTCGAAGGCGGCGAGGGCGCCGTCTCGCAGCACGAACCACGACGCGCGCTCGGCCTCCCAGTGGCGGCGGCCGGTCCAGTCGCCGCAGCGGCGCACGGCGATCACGGCGAGCTCGCCTGCCGGATCGGCGGCCGCGTCGCTCGGCTCGACCTCTTCCCAGAAGCCGTCGGTCACGCGCGAGACGCGCAGCTCGCGCAGGTCGACGTCGATGCCGCCGGGCTCCTGCGCGTGCGCGAGGGCGAGCACGTCGGTCGCGCTCGCGCCGACGGCGATCGCCGGCGCCGCGAGCGGCGCGGGCAGCGCGCCGCCGCGCTCGCGGGCCTGCCAGCTGCACGCGGCGAGTGCCGCGGCGGCGGCCGCGGCGGTGAGCCGGGCGAGGCCGGGCCTCCGGCGGGGCGCGCGAGCGACGGCGGGGCGATGCACGACTCCTCCTATGCGGCGTCCGGCGTCTGCAGCAGGGCGAAGCGGCGGTAGGCGCCGCCGGGGCGCGCCACGAGCTCGACGTGCGACCCGCGCTCGACGATGCGCCCGCCCTCGAGGAAGAGGATCTCGTCGGCCGCCCGGATCGTGGAGAGCCGGTGCGCGACGACGAGCACCGCGTGGTCGCGGCTCGCCTCGCGCAGCGCCGCCACGAGGCGCTGCTCGGTCTCGGGGTCGAGCGCCGAGGTCGGCTCGTCCAGCAGGAGCACGCGCGAGGGCCGCAGCAGCGCGCGCGCGATCGCGAGCCGCTGCTTCTGGCCGACCGAGAGCTTGCCGCCCGAGCGCCCGAGCCGGGTCGCGTACCCCTGCGGCAGCCGGCGCACGAACTCGTCCGCGCCCGCCGTCTCCGCGGCGCGACGCAGCTCGGCGTCGCTCGCGTCCGGCCGGCCGAGCCGCAGGTTGTCCGCGACGGTGCCGTCGAAGAGCACGGTCTCCTGGAAGACGAAGCCGACCTCGGCCCGCACGGAGGCGAGCGTCGCGCTCGCCGCGTCGACCCCGTCGAAGAGGACCCGGCCCGCGGTCGGCGTCAGGTACCGCGGCACGCACGAGGCGAGCGTCGTCTTGCCCGCGCCCGCCGGCCCGACGAGCGCCACGACGCGCCCGACGCGGAGCTCGAGGCTCGCGTCGACCAGCGCTTCGGTCCCGTCCGGGTAGCGGTAGCCGACGCCTTCGAGCCGGACCGACTCGCGCAGCGGCGGCAGCGGGCGGGCTCCCGGCAGGTCGACCTCCCCGGGGTAGTCCATCAGGAAGAAGACCCGGTCGAGGCCTGCGGCCGCATCCTGCAGCCGCAGCCAGAGCGCGCCCAGCTCGACGCAGGCCCACGAGAGCAGCAGGAAGTAGGTGAAGAGCAGGCTGAAGTCGCCGAGCGAGATGCGCCCGTCGATCACGAGGCCGGCTACGTAGTAGAACGCCCAGCCCGCGATCGCGAACCCGGGGAGCAGCGCGGCGAGCGCGGCCACCATGCCGAGCGCCATCTGGTCGCGGTAGCGGCTGAACGAGCCCCACGAGTCGCGGTCGAAGCGGTGGCGCTCGCGCGCCTCGCCGCCCTGGCTCTGCACGGCGAGAATGTGCGTGAGGCCTTCCTCGAGAGTCGACGTCGTACCGGCGCCTGCCTGACGGCTCCTGCGGTTGCGGCGCCGCAGCGCCGCGGCGAACGGGAACGTGACGACGAGCGCGACGGCGAGGAGGCCCGCGGCGCACGCGACGATGGTCGGGTGCGCCCCGAACACCGCCTGGAGCACCCCGATCGTGACGGCGGCGAGCACGAACGCGCCCACGGGCGTGAGCAGGATCCGGTACACGCCGTTCGTGATCGAGGCGGTGTCGTACATCACCCGGTAGACGGCGTCCCCGATGCGCTCGTCGTCGAACACGGTGAAGGGAAGCGCCTGGATGCGCTCGAACAGGCGACACCGGACCGCGTGGTTCAGGTCCTGCGTGAGGCGAATCGTGAAGCGGAAGTCGAGCAGCCCCAGGAGCCCGCTGGTCATGCTGAAGCCGAGGTTCGCCTCGTTCTCGGTCCGGGTCGCCTGGTCGTGGCCGCTCGAGAGGTACGAGTCGGCCTGGTCGCGCTCCGAGCCGCCGCTGCCGACGGCGCCGAGGAGCAGCACGAGCAGCAGCTGGAGCCCGAGCATGGCGCACAGGATCTGCTCGGCGCTGCGACCTTCGAGCAGCGCCACGACCGGCACGAGGAGGCTGGGGTAGGGCGTCGTGGGGCGATCGAGCGGCATGCCGCCGATCACGTGGTCGACGATGATCTTGACGGGCCAGGGCAGGATCAAGAGCGGGAGCAGCGAGAGTACGAGGAAGACGAGCTTCCAGGCGAAGCGCGCGCGGAACGGGCCCAGGTAGCGCAGGGCGCGCGCGAGGACTCGCACCGCGTCGGCGTCGCGCAGCTCGCCGCGCTCTTCGAGCGGCGCCCTCACGCCGCGCCCCCGGCCGCCGCCGCGCGCGCGCCTTCGGGCGCGTCGGCCTCGCGCAGGGCGAGCGCGCGGTAGCGACTGCCCTCGCGCGCGAGCAGCTCCGCGGGGCTGCCG
>DATAGA010000542.1:0-2158 GCA_036257215.1 Myxococcota bacterium | reverse complement strand
GCTCGAGGACCTCTCGAAGGAGAACCGCGAGCTCGCCGTCGAGATCGCGCGGCTGCCCGAGCTCGTGCGCGGCTTCGACACGGTGAAGGAGCGCCACCTCGAGGAGGTGCGCTCGAAGGAGCGCGAGCTCGTGGCGGCGTTCGGGCGAACGCTCACCTGAGAGGTCGGTGAAGACCCCCGGGGCCAGACCGCGCCGTACATCGAGCTTGCGTCGCAGCCACGCTCTGGTGTAGCCACCTTGCAGGCGGTGCGATCCCGGCGCTCCGTCGGCCTCCGGTCGGGCAGACAAGTCCCAGGAAGGCGGGCCGCTTGCCATGGGCGACGTGCGACGACGGGCGGAGTCGAGCGCGTTTCTCGAGTGGGCGCACGGCCTGGACGCGCGCTGGCTGGCCTCCGGCACGTGGCCGCGCGGCTGGATCGTCGCCACGGGGTTCGCCGTGGCGCTAGCCGTAGTGCTCTCTTCGGGGCCCCGAATGCGGGCGACCTTCGGGCTGGACCTGGCGCCCCTCCTCGCTCTGATGGCCTTCACCCTCGCCTACGCGCTCGGCGTGGTCGAGCTCCACCGCCGCTTCGGGCTCCCCGCTCGCGCCCGCGGCCTCGCGTACTGCGCCGCGGTGTTCTTCCACGCGTTCACGGCCGGGAGCGCGGTCACGCTCTCGCACGAGCCGGGCTCGTTCGCTCTGGGCGCGATACCGATCGCCATGGCGTGGTGGCACGTTTCGATGTTCAACGGCAGCCGGGAAGCCCCGTTCGTGCCGCTGGCGGACGCCGCGGGGCTGCTCGCGGCTCTCGCGCTGCGCCCCGAGCCGGCGCCTGCCGTCGTGCTCGCGGTCGCAACCGTCCTGGGCCCCGGCTTCGGCCTCGCGCTCGGCAGCTTCCTCGTGGGCGTTCGGAAGAACCTCGCGTTCGTGGACGATCAACGCGAAGCGATCGCCGCCCAGGCCCTTGCCGCCGCCGCCCTCGAGCGCGAGCGCTCCGCCACCTCCCTCGAGACGGCGCTCTTGGACGAGCAGGACGCTCGTGCGGCGCTCGCCGACGCGCTCGCGGTGGTCGAGCGCCTGCGCGCCGACGCAGCGCGCGGCGCGGTCGCAGCGGACGCCGAGCTCCCCGACGAGCTCGCCGGCCTCTTCGCCGCGCTCTCGCGCGTGGCGCGCAGCCTCGGCTCCCACGCCGCGGGCGAGGCCGCCGCTGTCGCCGTGGCGCCCGAGCTCCAGGACGCCGTCGACGATGCCCGCGGGCGCTGGCCGCAGATCGCCGTCGAGCTGGACGGGAGCGCGCAGCAGGACTCGCCTCGGGCGCGGGTCGTCGGCGGGCGCGAGGCACTGCGACACTTGCTCGACAACCTGATCGCCAACGCGTGCGAGGGAGACGGCACCCGCCTCCCGACGCGCGTCGAGGTCGCACTCACGCTGCGGGAGGGCCGCGTCGACGTACACATCCGCGACGACGGCCCCGGCTTCCGCGAAGCGGCGCTCGCGTCCCCCGTCGAACCCTTTGCGTCCTCGAAGCCGAGCGGCACGGGGCTCGGGCTCTTCCTCGTGGAGCGCGCGGTGCGCGCCAGCGGGGGCGAGCTCTGGCGCCGGAACCTCGCGAGTGGCGGCGCCGAGGCGACGGCGAGCCTGCCGCAGGCCGCACGCGGTGACGCGGAGCGCGAGGGGCCGGCGGCGTGAAGGCTTCCCTGGGCCAGCGCATCGAGGCGTGGGGGGAGAGCCTGGACACGAGCCCGCGCGTCGTCGCCGGTTTCGTGCGGCTCGCGCTCGCCGACGTGCCGCTCTTCCTGGCTCTCTTCGCGAGCGCCGCCTGGATCGCGCCCGTGCGCGCCTTCCTCGGGCTCGACGTGGGGCCCCCCGCCGCGCTGCTCGCGCTCTCGCGCGGCCTCCTGATCGCGGCCGCGTTCTGGCTCGCGCGCCGCGGGCTCGGGACGCGCACCTTCTTCGGCCTGGTCCTCGCCGTGTCGTTCCTCGAGGAGCTCCTGGCCGGCTCGCTCGTCGTGTTCTCCCGGCCGCCCGGCGCCTTTGCGCTCGCGCCGCTCCCGCTCCTCCGTGCGCTCTTCCACGCCATCACCTTCGGCGCGGGACCGCAGCTCCCGCACCTCGCGCTCGCGCACGGGTTCGGCCTCCTCGCTGCGCTGGCCCTGCGCCCGCGGGTGGAGCACGCC
>DATAGA010000494.1:0-3361 GCA_036257215.1 Myxococcota bacterium | reverse complement strand
GTTGCCGTGGCCGGCGTCCCCGTGACACTGCGTGCAGAGCTGGTAGAGCCGCTCTCCCTTCTGCACGTCCTGCGCGCCGGCGGACGGCGCGAGCGCTACGACGAGCGCCGCGAACGCGAGCGCCGTCCCGAACCGCATCCTCGTTCCCATCTCGCTTCCTGCCGCTCCCTGCGCGCTCGTCGATCGCATCCGCACCCGGCGAGACGCGTCCCGGCGCCGTCGCTCTGTGAGCCGGGCGCCGCGGAGCGCGCTTGGCACGGGAGCGCGGGGCCCGAGAGCCGTGGTGTTAGCTCTTTCGCGGGGCCTTCTCAAGCGCGAATTCGGCGTCGCAGCGCGCCCCTCGTCCGTCGCCAGGCGCCCGTCGTCACAGCGAAATCCGCCTCCGGCGGGTCGGCTCGGAATCACGGCGTCGCGCCGGCAACGCTGCCCGCCGCGACCGGCGCCGGGAGCGGGTTGAAGGGGTAGAGCAGCAGGTAGATCGCGACGCCGGTCACCGAGACGTACATCCAGATCGGCCACGCGATCCGCGCCAGGCGCCGGTGCTGCGGCCGGCGGTCGCGGCTGCCGAGGACGATGAGAGCGATGGCGAGGGGCGGCACCGTCATCGCGAGCACCACGTGCGAGGTGAGCAGCGCGACGTACGCCGCCTTCGCGGCCCCCTCGGCGTGGAAGGTCGTGCTCTCGAAGCCGCGGGACGCCTTGTGCAGCACGTAGAGCGCCAGGAAGACGCTCGAGGTCGCGAACGCCGCCAGCATCGTGCGCCGGTGCGCGCCGATCGCGCCGGCCCGGGCAAGGCGGCGGCCGCGGATCAGGAGCAGGGCGGCCGTGGCGTTCAGCGCAGCGTTCACCGACGGAAGGAACGAGAGGTCCACGTCACGCGGCCCCAGGGGGGGCGAGCGCGTTCGCGAGCGGCCCGGCGCCCTCTGCCGGGAGCGCGCGCGCCTGGAGCGCGACGGCGAAGACGAGCGCGGCCGCCAGTACGAAGGGAGCTGGGTGCGCTGTGTCGTACAGGAGGCCGGCGGCCACGGGTCCTACGACCCGCGCGAGCGAGCCGCTCGCCTGGAACGCGCCCATCGTGGACCCGCGCGCGCCGCCGCCGGCTGCGACGGAGGCGAGGCTCATCAGCGAAGGCTGGAGCACCGCGCGCCCGACGGCACACAGGGCGAGCGGGACGAGCAGCCACGCGACGGAGGGCGAGGGCGAGACGCCGAGGAAGCCGAGCGAGAGGAGGAGGCTCCCGGCGACGACGAGGCTCCGCTCGGGGAAGCGCGCCGAGAGCGCCTTCAGCGCGCCGCCCTGGATCGCGCCCATGAGGACGGCCATCGCGATCAGGATGCCGGCCACGTGCGCGGCGTCGAAGCCGAACCGGTCGGCCATGAAGAAGGCGAAGACCGTCTCGAGCTGCGTCACCGCGACGGAGAACACGAAGTTCGCGACGCAGAGCCGCCGCACGAGGGGGTCGCGCAGCGCGCCCGCGCGCGCGCCGGGGGCCGCCGCGGCCTCGTGGCGCTCGGGCTCGCGCAGCGACGCGAACGCGTGCAGCCAGTTCGCGGCGGCGAGCCCCGCCGCGGCCAGCATCGGCCAGCGGTAGCCGAACGGAGCGAGCGCGCCGCCGAGCGCGGGCCCGAGCACGAACCCGACGCCGAACGCCGCGCCGAGCATCCCCATCCAGCGCGTGCGCTCCTCGGGCGGCGTCACGTCGGCGATGTAGGCGGACGCGACGCCGAGGTTCGCCGCGAACGCGCCGGCCAGGAGCCGCGCGGCGAACACCCAGGGGAGCGAGGGCGCGAGCCCGAGGAGCAGCAGCGACGCCGCCGTGCCGGCGATCGTCCCGAGCAGCACGGGCCGCCGCCCGATCCGATCGGACAGCCGGCCCCAGAGCGGCGCGCACGCGAACTGGGCGGCGGCGTAGCTCGTGAGGAGCAGTCCCAGCGTCGTCCCGCTCGCGCCGAACTCGCGCGCCCAGAACGGGAGCACCGGCATCACGATGCCGAAGCCGACGAGGTCGACGACGACGACGGAGAGGAGGACGTAGAGGGGCGAGCGCGGGCGGTGCGACGTCAGCGGAGGAGGAGCTCCACGTTCATCGCCACGAAGAGCGAGAAGAGGTAGGCGAGCGACACGCGGAAGACGCGCCGCGCCGCCTCGCCGCTGCGTTCGCGCACGAGGCGCACGATCGTGGCCACGAACCAGGCGTTCATGCCGAGGGCGACCGCGAGGTAGATCGGACCGAGCAGCCCGAGCGCCGCGGGCGCGAGGCTCACCGGCACGAGCCCCAGCGCGCTCCACAAGACGCCCCAGCGCGTGCGCTCGTCGCCGATCACGGAAGGCGGGGTCGGGATGCCCGCCGCGGCATAGTCGTCCTTGCGGTAGAGGTTGATCGCCCACACGTGCGGCGGCTGCCAGAAGAAGACGAGCGCGAAGAGCGCGAGGCCCGCCGGTCCGACGCTGCCGTTCACCGCGGCGTCGGCGATGAGCGGCGCCGCCGCGCCCGCGGCCCCGCCGATCACGGCGTTCCAGGCGGAGCGGGGCTTCGCCCAGAGCGTGTAGACGAAGACGTAGAACGCGATGCTCGCGACACCGAGGCCTGCCGCGGGCGCGCCGCTCACCGCGTAGAGCAGCACCGTGGACACGGCCGCGAGCGCGAGGCCGAACGCGAGCGCCGCGCGCGGCGCGACGCGTCCCGCCGGGAGCGGCCGCTCGCGCGTGCGCTCCATGCGGGCGTCCACGTCGCGCTCGAGGTAGGCGTTGAGCGTGTTGGCCGACGCGGCGGCGAGCGCAATGCCGAGCAGGACGAGCAGCGCGAAGCCGGGCGCGGGCGGCCCTGCCGCCGCCATGCCGAACACGGGCACGCCCGAGAGCAGGACGAGCGGCAGCAGGCGCGGCTTCGTGAGGTCCGCGTACGTCCGGAACGTCGACAGGGTGGAGCGCGCCACACCAGGCCCTCGATGGATCCCGCGCGGAGCTCGGCCCCGGGGGTGGCTCGGGAGTAGGTAACAAATGGGGTCGTGCGGGGCTAGGAGCCGCCCTTGCCGAGGAGATAGATGGGGCTCGTGAGCACCAGGATCTCCTCGCCGCGGCGGAGCTCGATGCGGTAGCGGCCGGGGCCGCTCGTCGCGAGCCAGTGCTCCGAGCTCGGCGGGGTGACGGGGCCGCTCGCGACGACGGCGCCGTCCTTGAGCCAGAGCAGCGTGAGCTCGGTCTCTTCGGCGGGCACGCCGAGGACCTGCGCCCGCAGCTGTAGCTCCCGCTCGCGCAGCGCGTCGCCCATGATGCCGGCGGGCTCGCTCGCGCCGGGCAGGAACGCTTCGAGCCGCAGATCCGGCATCGCGCTGCCGAAGATCTTCACGTACGTGTGGCC